>JARBAV010000394.1 GCA_029237515.1 Nitrososphaerales archaeon | reverse complement strand
TTCGGGTCGACTAAGATGATAGTCTGAGGAACTCTTCCCTTTGCCGAAGGATATTTCTTGACAAAGTTCGCTATGTGTACTTTATGATTTGGATTCTTACATTGGGATTTCATATTGAAGGTGAATGGTAACGTTCATCTAATGAAGGTCAAAGCACGTCGGAGACCCTGAGAGAGGGAAGAAGGTAATCTGGATAAAGATGCAACATAGCACGATAATCTTTTGGATTCATTTAAAATGTCGTTGATGTTGTATCATTGATGGTAAAAAGATATGGTAAAAGATCCTGTAGTTATATTCTCCAAGACTAATAAATATCTCCTCGTGATATCGCTTACGATATTCTGTAGTTTTGTAAATCTTTCATATATTGCAGTATTTCAGCGACAATATTTGGGTTTGAATGCATATTCTAGTAAATGCAATCTCTGTCAAGCTCGCTAATCGCTCACTATAGTCTCAGTTTTAATCCTTATCCTTGATACAGCAATTGCCATAAAAACAGAAGCAAGTGACACAAGCGCAGCTGTGATAAATATTAAACTATAGGCGTGATCAGTTGGGTAAAAGCCAGCAACTCCAGGTGCAGTTCCTTTGTACGTCTCCTGAAAGAATCCAGAGAGGGCTGGGCCCAATGACATCCCTACAAGGTTGAGAAGTAGAGTCATTCCCAGTGCAATCCCGGTTACTTGTATTGGTACTGAAAGAAGTATTACGTTAAATCCTCCGCTAATGGAAAGAGCCAAACCAGCTGCGAGTATTGTGAGTCCAATAGATACCATGTTCTCGGTGGAATGAAAGGCTAGCAGCACAAAGAATCCGATAGTGCTTATCGCAGTACCAAGTAGCATTAACTTTGTATTCTTAACTCTATTTAGGATAAAGCCCGATGTTATGGTCCCTATGAGTAACACGATCATAAAGGGCAACTGGACACTTGCGACTGCGAATGCATTGCCTCCGAACCCAAATGGTTCAGGGCTTCTTACCATGACAGGAATCGTTAAGTAGACCATGAAAATGGACATGAAGACTAACATGAGAATAATCGTCGGAAGGAGGAAACTTTTGCTGGTCATTATCTTGAAATCAAGTAGGGGGGAATGCACTCTCTTTTCGATCGCTATGAAGGCTACAAGCGATATTGCTGATGCGGCAAAGAGTCCTGCAACTTGATATACCCCAGAAGAGTTATCGCCGCCGCCGATATCTTCCAAGAAGGATATCCCTGCTAAAAATGTAATAATCGACGCCGCTAAGGCCAATGTTCCTTTTATGTCAATAGTTCGATCATTTGATGCGTTACCACTGCTATTACCAGCTTCTATTCCTAGCTCTGTAGTTGGCTGACTTTTAATTCGAACAAACTTTAATATTATTAGCCAAAGTGCTATTGTAACTGGTAGTATAGCTAGGAATGTCGCCTGCCAACCAAAGTTTTGGATTATGACTGCGCCGCCAACTAAACCGACGACCGCACCTCCAGAAAAAGTCGAGCTAAATATTGTCTGACCTATCGCAAGCCTCCTCTCCGGAAGGACCTCTCTAATAATACTAAAAGCAATAGGAAACATTGCCATTCCAACTCCTTGTGCCACCCTAGCAGCGATCATGAATTCAATGTTGGTAGCAAATCTCCCCGCCATAATACCTATAGCATAGACTGCCATTATAATTAGCAATATTTTTTTCTTGCCGTAAATGTCTGACAGTTTACCACCAATTGGTGTCATTACTGCTGCCGCGATTATGTAAGCGGATAGCAACCAAGATGATGTGCTGTATGAGATGTTGAACTCTTGAATGAAATCCGGAATGGCAGGCAAAATCATTGTCTCATCAAACATGACGATCAGTCCCAAACAGCTCAAAATGACAAGTATGCTCCATCCTGAGCTATGAGTATCATTTACTAATTTGGACATCTTTTTATCGCCTTCGCCTGCTCGTATTGCTCATCTGAATATAGTTCGAAAACATATTATAAATGCATCAAAGCATTCACAAATCCCGTGTCACTTGATACCATACTATTAAACCTGTCGTCACCGTAGGGAATAGCATAGGCAGCAAATTAAATGCAGTTGTTTGCATGTCATGTCCCAGCTGACCCTACTAATTTTATGTTAGGTCTCTAATGGTCGATACTTCAATTCTATTGCCACAGGAAGTTCTAATTGTCCAATTCTATGTCTGATACCTTAAGGATGACAAAGCCTCTCTAATTTACACGGCAGCATATTGTGTTTTCCTAAGATGTAGTCAGCAGTCGAAAAGCATGCCATGGATTATTTCAATCCCAATTGTATACCTATCATTATCGCTTTAGTGAAGTGTTTGCCAGACAGGCATGAACACCGTTACTAATTTCGCTTATCTTCTTCTCCAATTCAACCTGAGGCAAATATCCAACGATTTCTCCTACTTCCTTCTCTTCACAGAAAAACTTTATCACCGGTATTCCTCGTATCCCATGTCTAGCTGCCAACTCATGATGTTCATCAACATTAATTTTGACGAATCTTATTTCTGGGAACTTACTAGCCATCGATTCAAATATCGGCTTCAATCGCATACAAAATGGACACCATGGAGCCCAGAAGTCAGCTGCCACCAAGTTCTTATCTGATACCAAAGTGTCCCATTCAGTTTCACTCGTTAAATCTAAAGACATGTTTCATAATCACCCTATGATCTTGAATGAACTCCATAGGGCTATTTAAGGGATGATATATGCCCTCGTCTAGGGAAAGCAAGTCACTACTTACAATAAGCTGCTTGTAATAATTCCTAGACCAGGAGATTGTTTGATTATTATTTCATTACGAATTTGTTTTCTGCCAGGCCGTAAAGACTTTAGAACGGGCCACTTATCCCCACCCTACAAACTCGAATTTTTCGAATGCACTCCGTTTTATGTTTTCGCATGATTCGCAAATATATTCCGATAGATCTATAAATTTATTGAGAATTAATTGGTGTGAACCGACGTTTTGTAAATCTCGTTAATCTAATATCAAAGTATTGTGCAAATCTTGTCTATTTACCGTCATCGGCTAATTTTGAAGAGCTGTCGTCTTCTCTGCATTAGAAGGCCTACTTTGAAGCTAGAGAATTCCAAGTTTTCTGCGTACAAAGAGATGACACTCTTTATACAATGATCGTTCCACGCTTTCGTCAATTTGTCAATAATACTCTTAGATCAATGATCTTCTCATACCTACTTATTATGAATATTATACGATCGATCCTATTTAAGTGATCAAATAGACGACAGAATAATGTAGGAATATCTAAAAGTAGGACGACCGGGGTTGGATTGGAACGAACGGGCCGTCCTACATGCATCATGCCTACAGATAGTGTATTCTTGTATCAGTGAATATGAATAAAAGGT
>JARBAV010000393.1 GCA_029237515.1 Nitrososphaerales archaeon | reverse complement strand
GTTGGTACCATGACTGTAATAACAACATTCATGACGCCGTATATCATAAAATTTGGTTGGCGGGTAGCTGAATCATTCAGGAAAGAAGAAAGCTTAGGAAAAGAAGAATATGTAGGAAGTGATAAGACCGATGAATAAACAATAGCATATTTTTATTTTTGCTGTCTAGCCTTGTTCGTCGATGCCGGCGCTACTCCGGTTAACTCCACTAGTCCATCTTGAAAAGATTCCATGGATAGAACTAGTCTGCGTCTTGTGCAATTTTTGATCTGGTCCACATAATTCGCTACAGCCAGAAGATGATCATAGTAAGTGACTGGTTGTAGAAAGGTATTAGCTGCCAGTTTCGTTAACTACTTGATATATCAAGTTCATGTTGATCGCTAGGAAAAAAAATTAAGGCTTATGGAGGCAATTTCTACACAACTTCTGAGCAAGTACCTCATTCCTTTCTTTGTTATACCAGTCAACATGTACCAGGACACCAGAAGGCGCTGATTCATTAGAGATTCCGCACATGTCACAATTTGCCATTCATCTAGGTCTGTGGAATCCGTATATTAATTTTAAGTGTACAAACAAAGGTTTGAGAAAATGCCTCTATGTTATTGAATTATTAGTACTGTTTTGTCTAGGAAGTTACATGAAGCTCAGATCTGTGAGGGGCCGAGAAGAAAACATTAATAAATATAGAATCTAAAGCTACGAAATCTCAAGACTTATCGGAATTCGAATCAATTAGGATAGCCGCCCATGTATGTGGAGATGCTTCTATGGGTTGAAAACTTATCCTAGCACTTGTGCCATTTATATTTTCTACTATCGATCCTGTTTCTCCATTTAGACCTAGTTTGACACCTTGAAGATCAATGAGATTTGTATGAGACGATGAGTTTCCTTTCAAAATATCAATTCCGGTTCTTTGGGATGTATTGTTCTGTAATGTATCAATTATAGCAGTACCATTGTGATCAACTACTACTGCTCGAAGATTTTGGTTCATCAGGTTGAGCTGATCGATATTGGTCCTGGTTTCATTTAAGTTTAATACGCCGACCCAATACCCAGATAATTTATCTGTAATTGTGTTCACTGAATTTTCTACAGTTGATGAATTTGCTGTGCTTCCATAGTTTCCGTTTGATTCTATAATACCACTCGCGTTTTTATCGTATACTGGCACTGCAATACCTGTGGCAGGCACATGTATTGCGGCAGACTGAAAAACTGCACTTATATAATATGGTAGTGCTGGTATCACCGCTCCGCTAGCATTAGTACTGCTATTTTCAGGACTAGAACCTTGGACACTATATTCTCTGCTGATATTATTAGTTATGGCGAATATGCCTTTGTACCAATCCCTATCAGCAAAATTTAATCGAGGAAGCTGTTCTTGCCCGGCATACGGTTCACCTAGATAAACGTCTCCATTTGGCAACAAGAAATAAACACTACCAAAATCCTTATTCAAAGAAAGAATCTGTTTGGCAATATCTCGTTTTTCAGTATCTAGATCCTTAGGAATACCCATATACCTTTCGGAAATGTTTGATGCGTATTGAGCAGCCTCCACTCTTGGATCTAAACTCGTAATTAGCAGAGTATTAGCGGCTTGTTTCAAATTATTTTCAACTAAATCAGCTATTAGTTTTGCAACTAAGTTGGATCGATTTTCAGCAGGGAGACCGGAATACATTGTAGTAATATTTGAATCTCCCTGAGTTAGGCCAATACTAGTTTCACTTGGGATAGCAGAATTGTGAATAAGGCTATTGGAGATCGGAGCCTCCTGACTATAAACCAATTGATAATGTGAGAATGGTAACCCATCAACTAATTCGGGATGAATTAAGCTTGCCACAGCCGTCATCGATAGCATTACAAAAATGATCATTTCAGCGTTATACATTTTTTAGAGCTATTAGGTCCTGTGATTTAACCGCTTATTATATGTGTGTCTAGTATTGTGCTCTTAACGCTTTGTCCTCACGGTGCTTTATCTTACTGCTTGACAATACGGCAAATTACTACCACTGGCGTTGACTAGGTATGCTAATATTAAATGATCACCTCAACCATGAATTCAGCAGCCTACCTTTAATAGATCTATTATTACCTTACTGATGTAATTTTGTTCTTTAATTAAAAAGTCCATTAGTGGAAGAGGGATAGATTTGTGCCTCCCATCGCACTTGGTTGTGACCATTGTCTACTAATTGGCTGGATATCAATATTAAAAATATAGTAAAGGCAGCTATTCTTCTTTTTCTTCTTCTGATTCTATTTCTAACTCATCGATTTGAAATCCTAATTCCTGAGATTTCTTTACTAACTGAGAGACTTTATCCAATACCTCACCGACATCCTTGGAGTTGGACTTTAATTCTAATTCTATTTCCATAATTCTTGCCTCTTTGTTCGCCTATATTTATAGTTGGTTTTCAGTGTGTTACAGCGTATACGCTGCCAAATCAATCATCATCATAATAAATTACATTTTAGCCTCCTACCTAGTGGAACGAACTTAATTTGATGATTGGTCAGCTATAAAATATTTTGTTCAATTAGATAAGGTACGCATGGATACACAAAGACACAAAACGCAAGGTCAAAACCATAATTGATAGTAGAATAGTTGCCGCACTTGGAATTAATAGTGTGGTTGTTCCAAACTTCAATAATACCTGCAATTAGTCCAAGAATAATAATATCTATTGAAAATGGTAGCTAAGACGTCTACTTGACTAAGGATATGACAGCTAAGGATATGACGACATAGTTGAGTAAAATTATTTCTCACATTGTATGCATCGCCATAAACTCAATTATTCTGTATTATCTTTATCATCCCATGGTAAAGGCATATTTTGGCAAATCTTAACCTTCAATGACTATTTAACGTTGTGACAGCAGAATGCCGTCTAGAGAATATTACACAACAAATTATAATATGGTTAGTAGAAAATGCATGACGACGACCGTAGTATGTGGCGGCCGTCGTATACGGCTGCTTACCGTACTGACTGATACAAAGGTTCTTTGAATGAACGAAATTGACTATAAATTATTTTAGCAACAGTTATGTATTATCCATATTGACTTTCTGTTATAGACATCTGAGAATTGTTGGGAACAAGTGCATACGTATCCGTAGGAATTTTAGTTTTGGTCTATGTACTAATCATTCAAAGAAGGCAGTTTGGCAATATTCCTATTTGGACATCAATGACGGTGGGGGCACTATTGATGGTACTCTTGCAGGTGATAAGTGTAGAATCTGCATTTAAAGCAATTAACCTAGATATTATACTATTTCTATTCGGTATGTTCAGTATTGTATCTGGTCTAGAAAAATCTGGGGTTTTAGGAGTAATAGCAGTAAAGATGGTATCAAGAACTAAGGGCAACCCTAGTTATTTACTGTTGGTATTTGTAGTCGGATTGGGTATATTATCTGCACTCCTTGTAAATGATACTATTGCTATATTGGGTGTACCTCTGGCAATTTATGTTATGAGGTCTGTTAAGCCGATTCCTATTGTACTATTCATTGGACTTGCATTTGGAATAAGTATAGGCAGCGTTATGACCCCAATAGGTAATACTCAAAATCTCTTGATTGCAAT
>JARBAV010000392.1 GCA_029237515.1 Nitrososphaerales archaeon | reverse complement strand
TGGCACAATTCAGTATAACATTTTTAGCTTTACCTTTGATTTCAATAGGGGGGATAAGCCCCAAATACCTTTCAACAGAACGGATCTCTTCATTTCGGTAAATGATCCCGAGCAGCTTTTTCTTTACAGGAGTAGTCAATGCTTCGAGTATCATGTTTGAATGCTTTTGGCTCCCAACATTGTTAATGATAATCCCCGCCACATTCAGACGAGGATCAAACCTTGTATACCCAAGAATCATCGCAGCTACCGATTGTGAAGTTTTGGCTGCATCTACTACTAATATAACTGATGCATCAAGGATCCTAGAGATATGCGCAGTACTTCCGACATTCCTCTTCCCAGAGATCCCGTCAAATAGACCCATTACCCCCTCAATTACAGAGAGATCTGCATCACTAGTACTTCTATCAAAACATTCTAACACTCCTCTTTTTCCCATTAGCCATAGATCGAGGTTCCTTGATTGGCGCCCAGTAACGAGGGTATGGTAACAAGGATCGATAAAGTCAGGACCGATCTTAAAGGGTTGAACTGTAAATCCTAGTTGCACCAGCTTATACATTACTCCCATTGATATAGTCGTTTTTCCTACGCCGCTAGTAGTTCCAGCAATGACAAAAACCGGCTTTTGCAATTGGTACCTCTCACCTCATGAATCAGTTGTCGTCGTGTTCTGATTCAATGAGCATCCACAAAATGGTTGGGTGAATCATTTTTCGAAGTCATCGATCCCCCATCATGCTTTTGCGAATGTTGATATTGTAGTTAAGGCCGAACCTGTGCGATTCATCCCTCACATGCCTAAGTAATTTTAGCCCGGGGTCATTAGCAGGCAGAATGAGAGGGTACTTCCTACTCGTTGAATAGATTTCTTCATTGCCTTTGGCAAGAGAGAAACAAGGTATTAGCATACCAAGAGATCTCAAAGTTTTGACTGCAATGTTCAGCTGTCCCCTGCCTCCATCTATGAGGATCATATCCGGCAGTGGCAAATTCTTATTTACACGATCATTAGAATCCAGACGATACCTCCTCTTAACTATTTCCTGTATCATTGCAAAATCATCCTGAATTCCCTTATTTTGAATTCTGAATCTCCGGTATCCGGAATTAAAACGTTCACCATTCACAAACCGTACGCAAGCGCCTACTGCTATACTTGTTCCCAAATTTGATACATCGAAACAGTCAATAATATATGGTATAGATTCTAATTGTAGCCTATTCCTTAGATTTAGAAGGGACGGGTGATATCCCTGTTCAATGTAGAGTAACAGGTTTGTCATAATTAGATCCATAATTTTACCGCTATCGTCATGATGGAGCCCCTTCTGAACTTGTAGTATTCTTACTTTATGCCCAGAGATAGATTCTAAATACCGTTGAAGCGATTCAGCTTCTTGAATTTTCTCATTTGTATAAATATATGTTGGGATCATACTATCTGAACTATAGTACTGCGACAAAAATGTAGATAAGGAATTATCTCCTACGAGGTCGAAGCTAACATGACTCCGATCCATAATCACTCCTTTTCTGCGCTTTAAAGTAAGTACGTGAGCAACTCCAGTGTCTTCGTTCGCCATGAAACCAAAGAATTCCTCATTTGTACCTCTATTTGTATCTGTTTCCACTTTTTGCTTTATCGTTAAATTCGCTAACCTTTGAATAGTATCGCGAAGGTCTCTTGCTATTTCATATTCGTGATTTCTTGATGCTTCAGTCATTTCTTCTTTCAATCTGCATTTTAGTTCCTCCATGTTGCTTCTTTTTGTTAGCACCTCCTGCAACATCGTTACCTTGTCCATATATTGTTCTCTCGTTACATTTCCAACACATGGAGCTTCACAATTCCTAAGAAAGAATTCTAGACAAGGTTTTCTAGGCAATGTTTTACAAATTCTTATCTTAAACAACCTTCTCAATGATCCTGTGGACAATATCTTGGAGCTGCCATAAACAAATGGACCATAGACCTTTCCCTTAGGGCCAAAAAAATCACCGTTTCTATTCCTTCGAGCGACAAGAAGACGAGGGAATTCCTCCTGGGTTATTTTAAGATATGTATATTTCTGCTGATACTTCAGCTCGATATTAAACATTGGCCGGTACTGTTTTATGAAATTTGATTCGAGAAGAAATGCTTCTGTTTCATTGAGTGTAACAACAAAATCAATGTCTGCAACTCTTGAGAGTAATCGTGCTGTCTTGATTGCGTTATAACCATCACCAAACTTATTCACAACATAGCTTTTAATTCTCTTTTTTAGATTTTTCGCTTTACCAATATATATTACTCGGCCGCTTTTATCTTTCATAAAATAGACACCCGGACACTCGGGAAGGTGAATGATTTTTTGTTTTAAGCTCATTTCCTCGTATCAGATTCTCTTATCAAAGTGTTAAGTACCTGATTTGGAAACAATTTTGATTTGAGGTATTTGCCTGTGTGACTGCAATCACTTCGTGATATCTCTTCCGGTGTTCCGGCAGCAACTACCCTTCCCCCCAATTGTCCTCCTTCAGGTCCAAGATCTATTATCCAGTCAGCGGAGGCGATCACATCTAGGTTATGCTCTATAACGATCACAGTATTGCCAAGGTCAACTAACCTCTGCAGGACATAAAGCAGTTTGTTAACATCTGCGAAATGAAGCCCAGTGGTAGGCTCGTCAAGGATATAAACAGTATTTCCTGTGTCTTTTTTCGATAGTTCTGAAGCAAGTTTGATCCTTTGAGATTCCCCACCAGAGAGAGTTGTTGCAGGTTGTCCCAGACGTATGTATCCTAGCCCAACGTTACTGAGAAAGATCAGTTTTCTATGAACGCTTGGAATATTTGAAAAGAACTCGAGTGCTTCATCGACAGTCATAGCCAAAATGTCTGCGACCGTCTTTTTCTTGAACGTAACGCTTAGCGTTTCTGAATTGTATCTTTTACCCTTACAGATATCGCAGGTTACATATACGTCAGCAAGGAATTGCATTTCAATTCTCTTTACCCCAGCACCTTCGCATTCTTCGCATCTACCATCGGGAACGTTAAAAGAAAATCTTCCAGGCTTGTATCCTTTTTCTCTTGCCATTGAAGTTTTAGAAAATAGTTCCCTTATCGGTGTGAATGCATTTACATAAGTTGCGGCATTTGATCTGGGAGTACGGCCAATTGGGGACTGATCGATTCCAATAACCTTGTCTACCAATTCCAGTCCTGTAATGCTATTGTGTTTTCCTATGCGTTCACGAGAATGATAAAAATGAGCAGATAATCCTTTAAACAATATATCATTGATCAATGTAGACTTTCCCGAACCTGACACACCAGTGACAAGAGTCAAGCAACCTAACGGAAAGGAAACATCAATTCCCTTTAGATTATTCTCTTCTGCTCTTCGTACTGTGATGAAATTATTTGCGCTTCTTCTTTTATCCTTTGGTTTAGTTACAAGCAAAGCACCAGTTAGGTATTGGCCTGTTATTGAATCGACTGAACTACATACGTCTTCTACAGTCCCACATGCTACAACCTTCCCACCATGGTTACCAGCTCCCGGTCCAAGATCTAACACCCAATCCGAACTTCTTATTACTTCTTCATCATGTTCGACGATAATAAGCGAATTCCCTAGCTCTCTAAGCTTCTTTAAAGTTGCGATGAGCTTCGCATTGTCCCTTTGGTGTAACCCAATGGTTGGTTCGTCTAGGACATAGAGAACCCCTGACAGGTTCGAACCAATTTGAGTAGCCAATCTAATTCGTTGCGATTCACCTCCTGACAATGTAGAAACAGCACGATTTAGCTGTAGATAGTCTAAACCAACATCTAATAGGAATTGTAGGCGGGCTCTTATCTCTTTTAATATGGTTCTTGAAATGATCAAATCATTCGTTGAGAGTATAATTCGATTAAAGAATTCCAGGCAATCCTCAATTGAGAGGTTGCAGACATCCATAATGGATTTTCCGTCAATTCTTACTGAGAGAGCTTCTTTTCTAAGCCTTTTCCCACCACAAGACTCACATAGATGTTCGCGCATATACTTGGCTATCTCCTCTCGTTTTGAATCAGATTCCGTTTGACCAAAGAGCCTTTCAAGATTAGGAATAACCCCTTCGAAATTTCCAATGTATTCCCATTTACTTTCCGAATATCTTGATCGGTAAACATAACGAATACGTCTTTCAGTCCCGTATAGGATTACCTTAAGCTGATCTTCAGTAAATTTCGAGATAGGAGTGTTCAAATTAAAACCAAAATGTTTACCAACGTCTCTGAGTTTAGAAGATCTAAAAGATGCGAATCGTCCTAGCCAAGGCTTGATGGCCCCTTCCAGTATGCTTTTGGACCTATCAGGAATTATTAAATCAGGGTCGAATTTTAACTTGAAGCCTAATCCGTTGCACGCTTTGCAAGCTCCAAATGGCGAATTAAATGAAAAGGAGCGAGGTTCCAACTCAGCCATGCTTAGCCCACATTTAGAGCATGCATTTTGCTGAGAATAGAGGTGTAACTCATTATCAATTAGTATTGCAGCCAATCCGTTGCCTAAACGCAAAGCCAGTTGGATTGATTCAACTACTCGGGCTCGTTCTTCCTTCGATATTTCAAGCCTGTCCACAACCACCTCGATGGAATGCTTCTTTCGTTTGTCTAGAATAGGCAAATTTGACTCTTTCTCAGCATTCCTACATGCCCGGTCGCTGTTTGCGTAAATGTCTAAATTCGTCAATACGCCATCAATTCTAATCCTGAAAAATCCGTCTTTTTTTAGCCCCTCAAGTAGTTTTCTGAAAGACCCCTTTTTCTCTCGAACTAATGGGGCGAGCAGAATCCCCGTTTTTGCTTCAAATGCTGTAAGTATCGATTCACTAATTGCCTCTGTGGATTGTCGACTTATTCTTCGTTCACAATCTGGACAAAACGGAATCCCTATTCGAGCGTACAGTAAACGTAGATAATCGTAAATCTCTGTAACTGTGCCCACGGTTGAACGAGGGTTCTTGTTTGTCGTTTTCTGCTGAATCGAGATTGCAGGAGAGAGTCCATCAATAGAATCAACGTCAGGTTTGTCCATCAGTTCTAAAAACTGTCTGGCATAGGCTGACAATGACTCCACATATCTGCGCTGTCCTTCCGCATAGATCGTATCAAATGCAAGAGTAGATTTTCCTGAGCCTGACAGGCCAGTAAATACTACTATCTTATCCCTAGGGATAGTAATACTTAAGTTCTTCAAATTATGCTCGCGCGCTCCCTTTACGATTATATTGTCAACCATAGTCAATCAATAAGTCCTTTAAGTTACAGATTCTCCTAAAGCACTCTTTATTTTGTGTAATTTGCTTCTTAAATCGATTGCACGCTCAAAATTGAGATTATCTGCATACTTTATCATTTGGGCTTCTGTGTTGCGGGCAAGTTTAGCAAGATCTGACCTACTCATCGATTTAATATTCACATCTACAGAATCATTCTCCACGCTTACTATGGGTTTCACGATGGATCTTGGTGTAATTTTATTTCTCGCATTATATTCAACCTGCTTTTCACGACGCCGATCGCTCTCACTAATCGCTAGTTTCATTGAATCAGTTACCTTTTCAGCGTAAAGGATAACTTTTCCATCAATATTTCTAGCAGCCCTTCCAAAGGTCTGCACTAGGCTAGTAGTATTTCGCAGAAAGCCTTCCTTATCGGCATCCAAAATTGCAACCAATGATACTTCGGGCAGATCAAGACCTTCTCTAAGCAGATTTACCCCTACCATTACGTCGAATTCTCCAATTCTTAATTGACGCAGAAGCTCAGTTCTATCCAAGCCTTTTATTTCCGAATGAATATACCTCACTTTAATATTCTTCTTAGTTAAGAAATCAGCAAGATCTTCTGACATCCTTTTTGTCAAAGTAGTGACAAGTGTCCTCTGTTTCCGTTTTACTTGCCTTCGAATCTCTTGGATTAGGTCCTGCATTTGGTTTCGAGCCTCTCGCACCTCAACTAATGGATCAACTAAGCCGGTAGGCCTTACTAATTGTTCAACAACCTGCCAACTCCGTTTCAATTCATAATCAGCTGGGGTAGCAGAGATAAAAATTACGTTCTTCATGTACCCTTCAAATTCTTTGAATTTTAAAGGTCGATTATCTGCTGCACTTGGGAGTCGGAATCCATATTCAATAAGTGTCTTCTTCCTACCATGATCGCCATTAAACATGGCATGTAACTGAGGTATAGTAACATGTGATTCATCTATAACCAGAATAAAGTCTTCACCAAAGAAATCCAAAAGGCAGTAAGGAGGATCGCCTGGATTTCTTCCGTCGAAATGTCTGGAGTAATTCTCTATACCTTGACAATAACCCAACTCTTGTATCATTTCTGTGTCATAATTGGTTCTGGAGATGAGTCTCTGCTTTTCAAGTTCAGAAGGGAGACTGGGTAACCATTCTTCAAGCTCCTGACGAATAGATATGATAGCCGATTTCCTTCTATCGTCACCAACTACGTAATGTTTGGCTGGGAATATCTTCACTCTCTGTATCTCTCTTTTGATCTCCATAGTGATGGGATCGTGAAGAGACATCATTTCGATCTCTTGTCCAAAAAGCTCTATTCTCAAAAGATCCTC
>JARBAV010000391.1 GCA_029237515.1 Nitrososphaerales archaeon | reverse complement strand
TCCCGCCGGATCATACGCCATGATAGAATCATAATCAATATCCCAAGGCAAAACGACAACCGGGAATCCCAATGACAAGATGTTTCGGATAATACTAAATTTCGTTCCGGTATCCAACAGAACTATTCTCTTCCTGTTGGAGTTTTTGATATCCTCGACTACAGGATCATAAAACTTGGCTTCCTGAGTCGAAACTTCTGGCATAAAGTTGACTCCTTCATAACTTGAACCTTCAAGGCGCTCTTTTATCTTTAGCAAGTTTAACTTGGTTCCTAGAAATCTCGACTTTATTTTCCCGTCAACTTTGGCAGAATTCCATGCCCTCTTTGAACTGCCAATCGTGTTGACGTTTATTGCTCCCATCATTACTCCATTTGCTCGGAGTCGCTTGGTTAATTCTCG
This sequence comes from Nitrososphaerales archaeon, assembly GCA_029237515.1. Lineage (GTDB taxonomy): Archaea > Thermoproteota > Nitrososphaeria > Nitrososphaerales > Nitrososphaeraceae > TH5896. Next base: position 1,961 of record JARBAV010000391.1, on the reverse strand, counting down.
CGTATCAACTCCATATATTCCCGGTATCTTTTGCTCATATAACCATTCGTCGAGGGTCATGATAGAACTCCAGTGACTTGCAATAGGTGAAAGATTCTGAACGATTAATCCTCTAACCTGAATGGACATAGATTCGAAGAATCTGGGAAGCCCAAATTGATCTTTCAAGTTGATATCAGGGACACCATAGTTTCCAATCAGCGGATAAGTCAGGCATAAAATCTGGCCTCTGTATGAAGGATCAGTTAATGTTTCGGTATATCCGACCATGCCTGTGTTAAAAACTACCTCCCCTTCCATAAAGGTCGGGTATCCGAAACCGTTGCCTTTCATCGTCAAACCGTCCTTCAATACAAGGTATCCCGAAAGCTTAGAATCAGACCTCACTAGATTGGCGAAATTTGAACCCTTCAGCCAATTTGAATTGACGAGATTTAAACTTTCTTGTGTATTGCAATTACCTTGGGCATTACACGAGATAAGATGGCCAGTTAATATCTTAAACTCTTTAGGTTTATAGACATGGCAAGTACACTAACAAATGGCGAACAGGTTAAATGGAGTATAAGTAACGGCTATAATATGAAAGGCAACGCTCTTCAGTATTACTCTGTAGTTACTATTGTTATAATATGGGCAATATTCCAATTAGGCATCACTTTAGTATCGGATTTTTTGTCTGAAGCTGATGCCAAAAACGATGCATTTAGCGTTCAAGAATCGAATTCTACAAATGACAAAAAGGATATTTTTGGTGTATCAGAAATATACCCTACAGCCATTGGAGGAAGAGAATGGTTCGTAAATATGACTAATCCAGCTAACAGTACGCATTTTAGTGAAACTGACGGTTTTGAGCTAATAAAGCAAAATGATGGTTCATGGAGAGTTAACTCATCCCACGTTAGGCTGATTGTGGAGACTCCACAGAATATGACCGATTGGAAGAACGTAGAAATCACTGGCTATGCGAAATTGAGCCTACCGACCGATGTAAACTCCACCTCATCATTTGATTCGAATTCCAATAACTCCGCGACGGATAATAGCGAATCGGAAGAAATTGAGGGTTTGGCATTCATCGGTCGTAGTGGGAGACATAGCTCTCAAGTTCCTTGTGAGGGCACTGCCTATGTTGCTGGGTTACACAACGAAGGTTCAGTAGGATGGAAGAAGGAGATATGGCACACGGGTGGATATACTGATGAACGGGCAAAGAATATTGTCACTAAGCCAATTTTGGATAGGTGGGTGGGATGGAAAGTGGTAATCTATGATTTGCAAGTGAAAAACCAAACGGCAGTAAAATTAGAATCATATCTAGATGACCGTAATAATGACAGTTGGAAGAAGGTCACTGATATGATTGACAACGGAGGGTGGTACTCAAGAAGCTCAGACGAAGAGTTCTTTAGTGCAGATTGTGGAAAGATGAGGGACCAAATTATCGTCGAACCTGGTCCTTTTGTGATATTTAGAACTGATAACCTTATTCTTGACTTTAAAAACTTGAGCGTAAGAGAGATTGACCCTTCAATAGCATAAGAGAAAAGCATAATCCCATTCAGACGTAATCCGGAAAGACCTGAAGTAAGGTTCATACTACTTTGAATTCATGCGATTTTCCACTTTCAAATTACGTTGTTTTATTTTATCTTGAATTTGCAATTAGTCAGTGCAGCCAGGCTAACTCCTAATCTTTCTTGAGTTTCTTAGCAGCTTCCAATATTATCTTTGCTACATCACGTTCAATTCCAAGTGATGATGCGAGATGATCAACATCAGATGAGATAATAGAGTCAAATGTAAATCCTGACCTTGTCAACAGCTCCTTGAGGCCATCAGGAATCTCCAGTTCCTGAATTCTATATTCCATAGCAAAGGTAATTTTGGACATACTAATATACTCTTCTAGTAAATTTATATATAGATGATATCGGCATTACACAAATACCTTTTGG
>JARBAV010000390.1 GCA_029237515.1 Nitrososphaerales archaeon | reverse complement strand
ATACATCAATATTAGAAGATTTTGTAAGAAATGTAAGGGCTTGTACTCCCACTCTAATATCGTCATCATCATCATCATCGAGCCGAAATGAAAATGTTAGTAACAGCTCTGATGAAAACAATAAATAAATATCTATCAATTTTTTATATCGAATTATTAACACCCACAACAATTATGGTCTTATTAGTCTATAGAGTAACACTTTTTTGAATTTCACAAAGTGAATCCTTGTGATAATCGTATTGGATGTTTTCTCAAAATTACTTTTAAACTGAAGAATATTAGCATTCCTTGTAGAACATAGCCACCAACTAGTAATACAACTGCATTAATAGGCTTTTCAAATGTCGTCATTAGGTGAAAATGTGGTGCAGCTATGCTGTTTCCCACGATTACGGCCGATGCAATCAGAATACACGCATACAACGGTTTAGTATATCCCTTCCAAATCAAAAATGAAAGAGATACATAACAAAGCTCTAATACAATCGCTCTATCGAGAAATTTTGGGTTTCCAAAAGGAATCGCGATCATACCCACAACAATAATTGATATTAGCGTAACCAAAACCAGTTTACTATAGTTCATGAAATTGGCTAATAGAAATATGATCTATTTGATATATGTATTTACGGGACTTATTACTAAGCTTTCTATTTATTTCCCCTTGCATTCATCGATTTCTGGACTTCCATTTTCAAATCGATATCAATATCATTGAAAATATACTCAATCAAACTGAGTAATAATATACAGTTTATGATGGTGATGTAAATGTAAATAATGTAATATAATTACATGGCAATATTATATACGATATATCACTAAAGTAACTATACAGGATTTCTATTCATTCATGTACCTATGAACAAATCTCAGAGCTTGGCACTAGTTGCAATAGGAATAATTGCAGTATTACTAGTCACAGCAACAGTAGTAGCAGATTCACAAGACGCCATGGCTAAGAAAAAGCACAAAAAACATCATCATAACAATGGCGGTGCAGCCGCAGCTGCAGCCGCAGGAAATTCTGCAGCCGCAGCAGCAGCAAGTGGCAATAGTGCCGCAGCAGCCGCAGCAGCTGGTGGAGCATCAGCAGCCGCAGCAGCAGGAAATTAGAAACACAGTAATTACATGAACGGACAAATCAAAACATTTCTTTTTTTCTTTGTTTATACAGATGGATGCGGCTAAGACAATGAATTCTAATTATATATGTTAAAAGACAATAAGACAAAATCTTACTATCATTTTTTACAGTTATTGGGTGTACTTGACATTTGCATTTGTATGACATCTTATCATTGGGAGTACATCATTTGATCAACCATTAGATCAACGTACGCTGTAATGTCACAGTAGAATATTATATGTATTAAATGACTGAAGTTTAATTCTTTACGCAATGAATACTAAAGTATAAACTATGGGAGTATTGGTATTGGTTCTAGTCGTATTAGTTATTCTCGCGATTATTGGCCTTGGATGGGAAGCTTTTTCGTCTGGAATTATTAGCGGATTCGAGACGGTTCTGGATGTGGGTCAACCCGTTATCAAGAATTTAACTCAAGAAGCTAGAGAATATGTTAATAGTCCAAATCTTCTAAATCTAGAGCTCGACAGTCAAGAATATAGATGAACACTTTTTTGGCAGGAGATATTTCTGACTCACACAAACTATTATTAGAATACATTTGATAACACTGACATCAATGGATATTGATTAACAATTGATTATTCTACGAATAAGTTGTATGTAATTGGAATCGATTCAAAGTCAGGATGGCTAATTGCATATGCGGTCAGTACATCTTTATAATAGGTAGCCATCATCTGGATGTCGATTCTTTTTCTATTTATAATAATCAAATTGTAATAGCTTCTTATCTTTAGCTAGTGGTTGTTGTTGTTTTATCTCAAAGAACTTCAAAAATAGTAAATATTTGATAATTGTATAACCAAGTCGCTGGGTATAAAAGACATTTGTAAATCATCATCACGGCTTGCTAAGTTATCCTAGCTCGGCCGATATTGAACTCTATAAACTGAAAAAGCAGGAGACGTCTTGGGAAAGAGAGATCAGATCAGATATAGACTGGAAATAGTTATCCATCATTTTGCTAAAATCATACTATGCATGTAAATGTCGATACTGATAAAATTGAGATAGATGTCCCAGAGGCGGATGAATGGGTTGAACGCATAGGTAAGACAGCTTACGAGATGTGTAATAATGATCACATAAAATTGAAAACTTGGAAACTGGTCGACGTACCGGTTTTATCATAGAATCTATTACTCGGCAGCACTGGACTGCATCAGTTGGGCTATCGAAAAGCATCTTAATGAGATTCCGTCTAAACTGAGGCCAACATTTCAGGAAATTCTAGACGATGTTAAATCTAGGAAAGAGCTGGAAATACCATAAATGCTATCAATAGAGAATTTCCATAAAGTTCGTATTTTGTGTGGTTGATCCATATAATATATACCTGGTATTGTATTGAGATGCAATGAGGAATGATTCATATGCCATATTAATTTTGGCAGCAGTCGGGATATTAATAACAGCTTCTTTAATGATGGAACAAGACGTAAGAGCACCTACTTCAGTTCGTTCAGCACCACCTCTCATCACAGGGGATAATGTGTATGTGGCCTGGTGGAGCAATAATACGATTAACGGTAATAACGAGGTTTTGTTTAGAATGTCTGCTGATAGCGGTGCAAGTTTCTCAGATAAGATCAATCTCAGCAATACTAACGATTCAGAATCAGAGAGGGTAGAATTGGACTCGGATGGAGAAAGCGTGATAGTGACATGGTGGGAAACAAATGAGACAGATGAAATACCAATTATGAGAGTTAGTAATGACAATGGAGAAACATTTGGACCTATATTGAGATTAGGGGCTAATGGAACTATTGGAGAAGAATTAGAAGAGGACTAAGATTAGGATTGATGTCACGTTTTATGGATTTCATCCATAACCATAGCCATGTATTCTTTGATGTCAATCTCAGTCATTGAAGATTTGACTCCAGTCTTTTCAGTTAAAACGTCCGAATTCTTCTTGGCTATCTTTATGACAGTTGATTGTAATTCTTGTTCCATATGTGCTGACCCCATACCATGCAAGAACTTTGCTTGATCAGTTATAGACTTTTTAATAGACAGACGTAATGTCGTATCTTGAGAAACAGTAACTGCTGAAGAATATAATCCTGTGTATATTAAATAACAAGATAATCCAATAAATGAGACTGAGACCATCCCAAATGGTGGATAAGCAGCCTGTGAAGCTGTGGCAGACCCAGCAATATAAAAGAGGACAAATCCATATGCCGCAACTATCATGTGGTTTCTAAGATCACTGCCTCCTCGTAGAGTTCTGGCTACCGAATAGAAAGCGGCACCAAATATGATCCCGGACAGAAGACCTGCCAATGAGAATATAATAATAATTGTCATCGCGTCCGCATTTTCGGATGGGGTAAAATAACCTAAGATAAAAAGTGGAAACACACTAAGATAGTAAATCATAGCAACTCCCATAATAATCCAAAACTTAATCTTGCCCAATTTTTTGATATATGGAAATAACATCTTAACCGTGCCAACCCAAGTCAGAATATAGGCAGTTGTAGAGGCTATTGTATTGGCCACACCAAGTTGACTTTTCACTGACTCGATACTAAACTCCGGAAAATATGCGATATCAGTAGATGATATTATATTCTTCTGTTGTCCCAGCATATCAGAGTATTCGGCGAGTCCCGTTATTCCATTTATTACATATGCAATCATAGATAGAGTGAAAATCAAAATCATAGTATTCTTAGAAAATTTGTACCATAAGAAAAAAGCTCTGGCTAAAAGAGCCAAAGTCACAATCCATAGACCATAGCTAACGGCATAAACAATGTAGAGAGATATAATATTGTACTGCTGCATTAATAGTATTCGCGAAATCACAACTACTATGATACCAACAAACAAATATTGAGCAAAAAAGACTCCTGAATGCAATTTGCTTAAATGAGGTACCCGTTGCCTAGTTTCTTTATTGAGGTGTTTGACATAATCTAAAATAAGATATTGTGTTACCACAAATATTACTGCAATTAATATGAATACAAAAACTCCGGTATTTGAAGAAAGCTGTTCAGGAATGAAATCGGCAACATAACCTATCTCAGAATCGATAGTGATAGTAACTGTTACAACTAACATTAGCACAAAAAGTCGTTTATCTGGACCAAATTTTGAAAATACAGCCGCGGTCTTAATTCGTTGCAATTAATACACTCCATATTAATCCCAAATAGAAAAAGCTTTAAGAATCAGAAATAACTGGAGGTAAAAAACGCCCATTTTGAATTAATGTAAATGATTTTTCAGGTGCACAGATAGCCCCGGGACAAAAGACAGTAATAGACGAGATAGGCGCTTCTCTCGAATTTGGCTATGAATCATGTGAGTATTATATCAACGAAATAAGAGATTTATCCGAGTTGCTATATCAGGTTTAATCGCAAGACTTAGTTTCAATCGAATATTTTCTATCTGCTACTAGCTTCATCAGATCAGGTATTTAAATTTGGCTTCTCTACGTATTTTATAATATTCTTGTTTTCTTCTAATTCTTTTACCAGTGAGCTATCTAGATCCCGTTGTCTTATCGCTATCAACCTCGAATTTTTATACGAATCGAAAATGTAAACAAGTACTAAGCCAGGAATGAAGTCTATAGACGAAGACCCTGAACTACTATTTAATACCATACCAGTGGACGTGTAATTCTTATTGCTGAGCATCACAGGTTTAACTTTTTCTAACATAGAATTAGAGTATTGTAATATGCTTCTGTTTGGGCAGGCGGCTAGAATGAGAATAGGCAAATCGGCTACGAAAAGTTGGCCGTCATGCTTGACATAGCTCAAGCGCACCAAAAGTGCGCGATACTGTGTAAAATATTTTAATGAAAGCGGCAATAAGCCAGATCGGATGACCTGCCGCCCCTCAAAACATGACATTCTCCGTTTGCTCTACATGTGGGTTGTCAGGAACGCAATGCAACAGCCCAGTT
>JARBAV010000001.1 GCA_029237515.1 Nitrososphaerales archaeon | reverse complement strand
GATATGTTTTTTCTTTGTCAGCTTACAAGCAGTCTTGAGTTGAGGGATAATTCCCAAGACACCGATTTTGGATGAACGCTTCACTTCATCAAGAATCTGAACTGAAGGAGTGATTGAAGCAATAACTACCAATTTAGGCTTATAACGCTCAAGATACCGTAGTATATCAAGGACTATAGTTAGAAGTTCTTGCCTTGGTTTGTTCCCATATGGAAAGTGTAGTTCATCTGCAAGGTACAATAGGTTTTCAGTCGGTAAGTGCTTGCGCAATTGTTTTATTACTGATAAGGAACCTAGTCCCGAATCAAAAACGGCGATCGGGTTATCTAGCAACTACAAAAACACCAGCAATAATCAGTAGCCAGGACATGATCTCTAAAAGAGTTCACAAGTAAATGAGCGTGACCAGATGATAATGATTCCAACACTTATAGACCTGGAGTCCAATTCCATACATTAGTCAATCAATTGTCTGTAAAGTATAGCTAAATGGTATCCCGTGAATTTTTCATCCATCTGTATAAGTGAAGGTAGTCTGACCAACGACCTTAGCTGAATCAGATACTTTTATGACCTCTCAATTACTTCTTCGGGAGTGCTTTTTTTTGCGTCTACACGATTGTGGTCCAAGCTATGATCGATGGTCCTTGTCCGCCATACGAATTTAGAATAGAGCATTTTGGGGACGAGGCGTTTGAAGTCAACTCCTTCGCCAATATACCATTTGGGAAACCATTCGTAAAGGTGTAACCTAATTGTTTGAATGTACACTATCAGTCCCTCAATCAACATGATACCAATATTTCCTCCGATAAGGACAGCATACCCTCCAGCTGTGCCACCCAACGAATCGAATGAATCGATAACCGTTACAAGAAGTGCTGCGTGGACCAGTAGCATTATACCAAGCCTAGAGTAGCTTATTGTGTTTGAAAGCATTTCTATGATTCTTACCAATATTACCTCCACCACGATACCTACCAATCCACCACCTTCGTCCTTCCCAAGTTTCTTGAGGTGCTTTTCTTCCTTCATGCCTCCGATAATCATCACTATTACAGTACCAATAATTACAAGGGGTGCTGCCTTTGCAACCAGCTCCACGGTGACCCAGTCGCCGAAAACGGCCGTTAGCCAAGGCACCGGTTCATCGTGAGTGACACCAGTAATCCCAAACATGCCGATGATATCATATCCTGACCCTATAGCTGCCAGAATGAGGCTTACCACTGCGCAGTATTGAACTATTGTTGGTATATCATGATAAAAAACCATAAGATTATCATGTTTTTTGATATTAGCCCAGAGCCTTAAGAAGAAAGCCAGCAAGATATGAATCACCCCAATGGCAATCGATATCTCCAAAATCTTGACTACTTCTTCAAAAGTTAGCTCTGATACACTTAACATCCCCACAAATCCCAACTGTTCAGCAATAGGTGCTAGAATCGGTAGCTCAATAGCATGAAAACCAAATATTTCTCCCGTTCCTAGGCCCGCAATGGCAGCGGCCGCTCCACTCGCCGCTATTAAGGTTCCCCAGGTGGTCAGAGATCCGTTGCCGCGGTATCTGAAAAGCATCCCAAGACCAAAGAGCAATATGCCGTGTCCCAAGTCTGCAAACATCAATCCATAGAACAGAGGCCAAACGAAGGCAATAATTGGCGTAGGGTCTCTCTCATCATAATTGGGTAATCCCTGTGTCTCGGTTATGATCTCGAAAGTACGAATATATTTTTTGTTTTTCAGAAGTGAAGGAAGTTTTTCACTGTGATCCTCAGCGTGACCTTCATGAGTTTCCGATAGCTCAGGGCTATCCATTACCGAGACATAATCGCTTGTCAAGCTCTTGAAATTATTTTCCATCTGCTCAGGGATAAAGCCCTGAATCATTGCAAAATTCCTTGTGCCACCTGGCTTTCTAGTTGCTTCTAAAACATCCTTTGCCACCTGAGAAGCTTCATGTAATGATAATAGTTTCGTAGTAAGTGATAATTTTGATTTCTCAACTTTCTTGCCCAGATCTGTGCTTTGCTTCTCTAGTTCCTTTATTTTGGTCTTAGACTCAGCATAAGCCAAATGGGGATTCTGAGGCATGTTAGGAGGTACCTGTAAAGGGTGCACTCCAAAGCTTCTCAAAACTTTGATAATTCTATCAGCGTCATTGTCAGTTGAACCTAAAATGATTAAGGCAGATTTGTGCTCATTTAGTTTAACAATCTGCATCTGAAGATCTCCGAGGCTTTTCTTGATCTCATCTTGGTCGTTATTCTCTATGATAAAAGTTGCCGCATAAAATATTCTTAATTTAGAGAAAATTCGTAGATCTAAATCCAATTCCGCTGCCATTTCCAAGGTTAAAGCTATCGTACGGTATTCTTCCAACTGTTTTGAAACTTGACTTTGCTCCAAAAGCATCCTTTTGGGTTCTTCCAAGATTGCAGTGCTTCTTCCCTCCAAATCAGCTATGAAGCCTTGAATATCTTCAATTTCATAGGATGTCTGCTCTTTCGGAGCACCTTTAAACATGGTATCCATTACGCCAGTTTCTAGAGGTACTCCCAAAGCCTTGACTACATCGTCAATTTCTTGGAAAAGCCTCTGTGCCTTCAATAGTAGGTCGTCATAATAAGGATTGATATACTCTGATGCATGCTGCAGGGGATGAAACCATTCAAGTTGGGCAAGTCTGCTTACAACTTGCTGCGTTTCAGTCCTAGGTAGGACGAGAGTAGTTTTCAATAATTTAGCGGTTCCCATTTAGTCTCAGTCCATCCGTTATCCTCTCAGTCGGAGGTGCCTAATCAGGAATCTCCCCGATTTAGGTCACGCTTGACCGAGTATGATGAACATCATGACGATACCGTAAATTGCGATTGATTCTACCATACCTACAATGATGAATACTCTGGACTGCATTTTAGGATTATCACTAATAGCTGCTAGGCCAGCAGCACCGACGTAGCCTAGTCCTATACCCGCACCAAGAGCAGCCAAACCAAATGCCATTCCTGCACCTATCAGCTTGAATGAGCTTGTATCACCAGCAGATGCCTCTTCCTGAGCATATGCTGTAGACCCCATGGAATTTACGGTTATGAAAGTTATTGTGGCCAGTGCCACGATAACCGGGATAAAAATATGTCCTCCCTTTCCTTTCTTCATAGGGGTTCGAAATGGGACGCCCTATTTAATGATATCTCGGCAAACGGACAATTCTATATGTTAAAAGGAATTACAATGGATTGTTACTAAGCAAGAAACCAGGATAAATGAACTAGATTTTGGAAAGTGCTTTGCGTTTACATTCACCAAGCATCTCTTTCGTCTGCTCTATCATACTTTCATATTCTTTCTTGAGAACACCTTTTGATTCCTCAGAAAAGTTTGTAATAATATTCTCGCTCATATCCCAATTAGTTCCCAGAACAATCCCGACGGTATTAAAGCTTTTTCCTTTCGAGTACTGCTTTAACCTTTTTGAGTCTTACGAAGTCTTCTCTTTCTCGTTCTTCGAGGGTGGCCCGGATAAATGCTATCGCATTCTCATACTGTGGAATTATGACATACTCCAACGCATTAATTAACTTCTGAGTTCTCTCGAGTTCCTTTGCCAGACTAAATATGGCATTCTCGTATTCGGCTGCTTTGCAAATTTGTGGGAGTATGTTCTTTATTAGTTTCGCACCTTTATCTACCGAAGCGTTGGTTTCCACGAAACCGTATGATAATTCTTGCCCCCCCTGTTTGCTGCTGACGTGAAGGGTCGGAATCCTTACGTCCACAACTCTTCGCACATTTACTTCAACCTCCATGATACTGGGAGTAGAATCAGATATTGATTCTAATGTTGTTGTTCCAAGCGACATGTAGGAATCATATACGGAAGAATAGATCTCTGCTAATGGTGACCAAATATCACTTCTGGCCTTGTTAGCCTCCTCAATCATTTCGTCTATCTTTTTTAACAGAACTTCCCGTTTGTCGTCAAGAATCTTGTGAACCATCTTTCCTACCTGCATGGAACGACGGATCTTGATTAGTTCAATCTTTGTAGCAGTAACCCTTCCCCCAAATGACATGATTAAAAGATCATTTCGTCTCCTTGTAGTACTGCCTCACGTGTTTTTCTTTTATTTTAGTTAGTTCACCCTCAGGTAAAGTTGAGAGTACGTCCCATGTTCTTGAAAGCGTCTCTTCTAATCCCCTATTCTCATCTTTTTCTTGTTTCAGAAAATGGCTTTCGAACATATCGCCTGCATCCAAATACTTGAGGTCTACACCAGTCAGTCCTGATCTTCCTACGATTTCGGCTAGAGCTCTTACTTCCTGAGCTCGAGAATAGGCGTCGTAAAGCTGGTTACCTACTTCCATGTGATCCGATCTCGTTTTCCCCTCCCCGACACCGTCTTTCATAAGTCTTGAAAGGGACATTAGAACGTTCACAGGTGGATAAACACCTTTTCGGAAAAGATCTCTACCTAACACTATCTGACCTTCAGTAATGTAACCGGTGAGATCCGGAATAGGGTGAGTTATATCATCAGCAGGCATAGATAGTATAGGCACCTGAGTTACACTACCATTTTTACCTCTAATACGTCCAGCACGCTCGTAGTTGTTTGCCAGATCAGTGTATAGATAGCCCGGATATCCTTTTCTTCCTGGTACCTCTTCTCTTGCGGCGCTAATCTCAAGCAATGACTCTTCATAGTTTGTCATGTCTGTAAGTATAGCTAAGACATGCATCCCCATATCAAAGGCCAGATATTCGGCCACAGTAAGGGCTACTCTAGGAGTTATAATTCGCTCGATAGCGGGATCATCTGCTAGATTAAGAAATAATACACTTCGTCTCAAGGCCCCAGACTCTTCAAGGCTTCGTTTAAAGTATTGCGCCTCAGAATATTGAACTCCAATGGCTGCGAAGACGACAGCAAAATCTTCTTTAGTTCCTACGACCGTTGCCTGCCTGGCAATCTGGGCTGCCAGAATGTTATGTGGCATACCTGAACCAGAGAATATCGGAAGTTTCTGGCCACGGACAAGCGTGAGCATTCCGTCTATCACAGAGACCCCCGTTTGTATGAATGAAGTGGGATATTCCCTCCGTTCAGGGTTCATTGGTTCTCCATTTACATCAAGGAATTTCTCCGCTATAGGATCGGGGAGACCATCATTGGGTCGGCCGAGTCCATCGAAGACTCTTCCCAAGAGCTCGGGTGAAACGGGCATAGCCATAGTTTTACCTAAGAATTTAGCTTTCGTTCCACTGATCGCCAGCCCCGTAGTACCTTCAAAGACCTGCACTACGGCCTTTCCATGGCCTACCTCCAGTACTCTGCCAAGTCTTCTAGTGGAATCTGAAGTCTCGATTTCAACTAGTTCATCGAATGAGGCTTTTGTGATGCCATCAATGATTATGAGCGGACCTTTAATTTCGGCTACTTTAGTATATTCAATGGCAGCAGATTCAGACAACTACTTTCACCTCTTCTTTACTTTGCAGTTTTTTAAACTGTTCAATCATACCGTTTTCGACACCGTCCAGTCGCTGCACCTCCTCGTCAGGAATCTCAAACTTTGCCTTTAGTAGAGAGCTAATAACTGGCATTGCCCTTATATCGGCCAAGGGAGATCCTTCTCTCAAGGCCTTGAGAGCTTCCTTATAGAATCGGACGATGAGCTTGACTAATTTCACCTGCTTTTGTGGACTGCAATAGGTATCAACCTTGTCGAAGGAATTTTGCTGCAGAATTCCTATTTTTAGCATTCGTGCAACTTCCAAGATAAGTTTTTCTTCGTCAGGGAGCGCTTCCGGTCCAAGAAGCCTCACGATTTCTTTTAGCGTATCCTCTCTCTGCAAAATATGATATGACTCTGCTCTCAATTCAAACCATTCGCTACTTACCTCTTCCTTCCACCATTTGGCAACATCCTCCAAGTATCCTGAATACGACAGCATCCAGTTAATCGAAGGATAGTGCCTGGAGTATGCAAGTCTTGTATCCAGGGCCCAGAATGTCTTGATGAATCTGATGGTATGCGTCGTAACGGGCTCGGTGAAATCAGCTCCCGAAGGAGACACAGCTCCAATCAGCGTCACGGATCCGCTTCTTTCAGGCAAACCCAAAGACCTAACCCGCCCTGCACGTTCATAAAATTCTGCCAATCTTGAGGCAAGATAAGATGGGTAGCCCTCTTCAGCAGGCATTTCTTCAAGTCTTCCTGACATTTCTCTCAAGGCCTCAGCCCACCTACTTGTAGAATCAGCGACCAGGACAGTATCAAATCCCATGTCTCTATAATACTCTGCAATAGTCACACCTGTGTAAATAGAAGCTTCGCGGGCTGCCACGGGCATATTACTAGTATTTGCCACAAGAACGGTTCTTTCCATTAATGGCCTACCTGAACGCGGGTCAAGAAGGTGAGGAAATTCCACCAATACCTCGGTCATTTCATTTCCACGTTCCCCGCATCCAATATAGACAACAACTTTTGAATCAGCCCATTTTGCTATCTGATGTAGCGTTACAGTCTTGCCAGTTCCAAATCCACCAGGAATGGCTCCAGTTCCACCCTTCGCGATGGGGAAATATGTGTCAATGATACGCTGGCCGGTAACTAGAGGCACTGTAGGATCATATCTTTCGGTGTAAGGTCTGGGATGTCGAACGGGCCATTTGTGGTACATCTTAAGCTCTGTATTATAACCACCATCTTTTTGTGTCTCAGCTAAAACGTGTTCCAAGTCATAATCACCTTCACCAACCATGTTAGTTATCACACCTCCACGATGATTGGGAGGCACAAGAATGCTATGAGTAAGCAACGGGGTTTCGTCCACAGTGCCTAGAATGGAACCACCAGTAATACTATCTCCTTTCTTTACTGTTGGAATAAACTTGTACTTCTTCTTGAGATCTATTGGCGTGGTCGCAATTCCTCTTCCGATGAAATCGCCTGATTTCTTTGCCATTTCGCTCAATGGTCTTTGTATCCCATCATAAATCTGGCCAATGATCCCCGGACCAAGTGCGACTGACAGTGGTTGACCTGTTCCAACTACCGGCTCTCCAGGTTTTAAACCTGAAGTCGTCTCATAAACCTGAATAAACGCCACGTCTCCGGTAAGCCTAATGACTTCACCAATAAGCTTAGATTCACCTACCTCAACGGTTTCGTACATCTTTGCAGATGACATTCCGTCAGCCCTGACCGCTGGACCGCTGACCCAGACTATTCTACCTTTTGCGACCAACTTTCTCTTTCACTCCCTCTCAAGATTTGGACAATGTTTTTCCTTATTAAAGGTTTGAGCCTTTCAATTCTAGAATCAATGGAATCATCATAGGTCAGTGTTCCATCTGATGAGGTAGCACGTATTCCTCCTAAGATGTCAACATTCTCATCTGCTGCAACCATCTTTGTGCCCTTTTCTTTATTAATACCGTCAACAAGTTTTCGCACCAACCCAGAATCAGTTTTGTTACATTCGATAATAAGGTCGGTCTTCCCGATTTCATTGAGACTATTCAATAAGGCTTGCTTCATCAGCTTTTCATAATCCGGTTCCTTGTGTAGGGATAACAATCTCTTCCTTGCCATCTCGAAAACGGTTTTGACTGAATCCTCTATTAGGACCAGCTGATTGTTCCTTGCGGAGAGTCTACTTGAACCAACGATTTGCCGTTTTAGATTTTCAGCTTGCTTCTTTGCATTTTCAATTATGACCATGTATTCAGAATTAAGTTTACTCTTAGAAGAATCTAGATTCCTCAGTGATTCCTGATAGGCGGAGTCTATCTTTGAAATCAATTCACTCTCCTTTTGCGATAAAACCTTGTCGACAGTCCTCTCTAGCGGCGAGGATGAACTCATTATGGTCTGAAGTTCTTCGGCATACGTGATTTTAACCTTTTGCTAATTTTTGGCAGTCAAAGGTCCATGTCCTGCTGAGTACGGCGAATCTAGCAAACAGAAGTTGACCAACTAAGGGGTCAGGATATCCTGTACAATTCTTGTGTAACAGTTTTGGCTAGAGAAACTAGCGATGGTTTATGACTCCCTTCCCAGTAGATTTTTTTGCATACACTACATTGATAAAAATGAGAGTACACGAGAAATGATTTTGGAGGAACCAAGTTCTTTAGGTCATCTAGTTCTCCTTTCTTTTTCTCCTCAAGTTTAATATTGCACGTGGGACATCTTGCATATTCCGAATCAAACAGTAACTCTGTGATGTTCCATTCTCCAAAGATTTTTACCAAATTCTCCTTATCTGAACGACCTTGTAAAAGGACGCTACCTATTCTTTTGTTCAATGATCTCCTAAACAATTCCTTATCTGATGTTAAAAGAATTCTTCGTTGGCAATTGCATTCCCATAGTAAACGTTCATCGGATATTGAACTGCTGTAGGCTGTATCAATACCGAATATTCTAAGCTTCCGAGCCAGACTACCATG
>JARBAV010000042.1 GCA_029237515.1 Nitrososphaerales archaeon | reverse complement strand
GCAGACAACTGGTCATAGGCTGACTTTGCTGCTGACCCCTGTTCCAACTGACCAGGCCCTCCAGCTGAGGACAAAGGCACTGATTCTCCAACTCCGAATACAAACGCATCGTCTGTGACATGTCCATCTATTTGAGATAGCATCTTTGTAGACACCGTGTAAACCCCATCTTCGAGACCTTCCTTAGGCAATGTAACCCCAAGAGTGCTCTGGTCCCCATCGAAATGCTGCGTATCTTTATTATCAATTTGCTTTCCATTAGGACCTATTACTCTAACTTCGCTGTACCTATCATCGACAGGTTCGCTTAGGAAAACTTCAACTCTGGCGGGCGGTTTTTCCAAACTCTCAGAGGGTGCAGGATTGCTATCCAGAACAAAGGCGTGACCCAACACATTGCCTGCCAACGGGAACAAGACTAGTAAAGTGACTACAGACAATAATACAAGAAAGGTGATAGAGAAAATTGCATTTGGGGGCAAAGGTTTTTGGCCTTTCAGAAAAGAGGTAAATGACCCATAAACGAACATTTAGCTATACATATTTGTAGGATAAAATGGAATTTATAGTATTGTAAGGCTACCTTGGATTCATTTTACCCTCACAGTGGCGCGTCAGAATTTGTACCGTAAGCAAAGTTCCATAATCTCCCGAGCACTACAACCAAAAAGCACATTCCCTAAGATGCTCCTATCTAATCAACTTAATTGGATCTTATAGCTATCTTGCATCACGCAACGGATTTCATAAATTTGCGACAAGCTCTTACTTTGAACAATAGTATGAAAGAGGAGTCTGGTAAAGGTGACCTTTAATCATAGAAATTTCATTTGAAGGTCACTCTTGTAAGCGGTATTTTGTAAATCAAATATCTATATTGAGTCAGGACCTGGTACAAATTCGAGGACCAGTAGTGGGGGTCAGATGAAACTTCTGAATTGTATTTCACGCTAAGGACAATGTTGTAGTCTCAAAATTTCCTAAGAACAGCCGTAGTAAATGCACCTGGTTAACCCTGATACTTTCATTCCTTTTTTTTGGAGAAATTAATATCTGCTTTATTGATTTACATACTACAGAGTATCTAGCTTCCTTGTCCAATGAATGCTGCTAGAATGTCTTTTATCGTCTATATTAAAATTAACAATGACAATAGGGAAATTTACTGAAAATTGTACCAATCAAGATTCTTTAATTGTAAACCATAAAGACAATTTGACAGTAAAAAGAGTCAAAGTCTCAATCATCTATTTCGATATGATAAGAGCTAGCACCAACAGTATTCTTGGTTATCGTCGAAATTCAAAAATAAACATGATCTAAATAGCCTATATCGGGAATCAATACTTAGAATAGTGTATGAAGAATCAGATAGATGCCGGAAATTTGATGACAGAGTAATTGTAATTGTCGTTTTACTAGTTATGACAGTAAGTGGCAAGACTTAGGTACGTATTTACGTAAATTCGCACAGCCATTTCAGAGCATCACTTAGCAGTTGGTTTTCCCTTTCTAGTCTTCTTCGTTTTCCAATGCAGCTCGTATATTAAAATGGCAACAATAATCGCTGCGCAAACGGGAGTGACAAAATACAACATTATTATTTTGAAATATTCTGCTGTCTGGTCTCCAACGATAAGGTCAAACGTTGCAGCCAGCGGCTGTGTTTGATATTTTGAATCACCAATAATTCTCGTTTCCAGGGTGACCAAGTACTCAGAATTATTAGTGAATCTAAAGGGGATTGTTATGTCACTGTACATGTATTGTTTGTATGGGATTTGGGCTATAGTCTTATTGGATTCCTTATCCTTAATTATTAACGCTGAAAAAATATTGTGTATGTTCAAATTCTCTTCGTCAAGAATACTGAAGTTTAGGGTTGTATTGTCTCCGGCCATTGGAGCAAAAGGAAATGGCTGAAACACAACTTGATATCCATCACGGGTTACGTTCTCCCCAAAGAAATGTCCGTAAGCAAGGAATGAATCATCTCTTTGAAGAAGACAAAAACAGAATACAAAAGATATACCTAAAATGATACCAACCACGGTAAAACAGCTAAGTGAGGTTGGCTTCATCGCATTAGTCATCAACTAATATCAGTTACTTCGTGATTAGCATAGTCATATAACTTTTCTCAGACTAGATAATCCCCTAAAGTCAATTCTGACCTACCTATTTTACAATCCTTCTTCGCTCATGGTGAGGAGAATCAAATTGAATATAAGGAATGGACGGTTGCATTTCAGAAATAGGCATGGGATACAGGTGTGAATCTTATCGAGCAAATTCTTTGTTTTAGAATCAAACTCTGAATATCCGTGATCCGTACCTAAGAAATACTATTGATTTGGAAACATGAAGTAAATTTATCTCTTCTCCCCAAATTGATTTAATTATTGTAAGTGGCATTTGGACTAACGCCCACAACCTAGCAAAAATTTCAGATTAGTTGAATATCTGAATCCGATGTTACGTCTAAAAAAGATATTGTTTTAACGATTTCTATTTCATAGCTCGTGAAAATATAATTATAATAAGAATAGTGCCAAAATATAATCGTAATTGCAAAATTAGCAGGATCCAATTTAAAAGTCACGAGTACGTATATTGTATGCTTGAGTACCCAATTTCTAGAACAAGAAAATGAGGATGAACATGAGGATTTGTTTTCGAGCGTTCCTGTTTGCGGGGCCAATCTTTCAACGCCGGTTATCGACAAAGCATATTACATTAACGAGATTCAATACAAAATAGGCGACAGACTTTACATAGAGAATGCCGATTAGATAGGAACCACTCTACTAGTTAATAGAAAATCCAATAAACATATTTTTTGTGGCAGAGTAAGCCGCCAAGCACCGCACAGTAAGGACTTTAATAACGCAATATTCTTACTCGTTACAAGTACTGTTGAATTTAACCGGAGAGCAATAATCTTCCATTTAGAGGTCATTATTTGGTATGATGCACAATACTATCTGAGAAACTATCGATCTCATCAACTAATTCGTCTTCCCGTTCACTCAATCGTGACTTGACAGTATTTGTTGCCCTGTTTGAAATTTGTGACATTTCCAATTAAAATTTTTCCAGAGAAGCGACTGCGTCTAGATCTAAGTTTAGTTTGTACATGTTGACCTTGCCTATCCTCCTTGTATTAAAAATGAGCTGTCTGTCTTCAAGATCAGGGAGTTCTCGAAAAATAGTTCTGAATGATAAGCCTGTCTTTCTTGCTATCTCATTTGCGGAATAATCGAACTCTTTGTGATCCAGAAAGAAATCCAGAATCTGAGCTACGGCCCTCGAGCTAAATATTCTTGATAAAATTCCGTATTCGTCATTGGTCTCTACTGCAGATTGCTCCATGTCTATACTTACTTTTATCATGCTGTCATATTTGTCTTTTTCGTTGACAAGATAGAAAATGGAACTTGCCAAGAATTACAGAATCAATGACAACTGTGTCCATAGGTATATATTTCTATAAATACCAAAAATGGTCGACCCATGAAATCTGAAGAGATTGCAGTGCTACGAATTCTGTACAAGCACAATGGTCCTCTCAAATATTCTGCCTTAATTGAAGGTTTTCCTGATGAATCTAGATCTCGCATCATTAATGCGGTATCAAGGCTCCAACTTCTTTCATATCTAAACATGACAGATTGCTCTTCAGTTTTATACGTCGCAATAAACCGACAAATGAGAAGAAGTGTAATGAGCTTACTTGAATATGATTCTAAAAGATATGATATTAGTAGAGCAATGGAACATGAGATTCGGTCATCGAACCATCGAGATCATACTCTATTAGGTTCTCCAAATCCAAGTGTAAAGTCCTTCTCTGAACCAGATTTGATAAAACTAGATAATAAAGACCTGTGGCTTAGAATTCCAAAACGACCATTCAAGATAAGCACCTCAGTACTGGTCTTCTCATTCGTGATTCTTGGGACAATCACAGTGCTAAGTTCGCAGAGTACCAATAGCAACGGTATATACTCCGGTAACGAGGAAGATACTCCGTTCCCAGTTGCAAGCAGCTCATCTCTTGCCACCGAAATGCAGAACGGAAAAACAGTACCTATTGAACACAATTACGATTCTCAGCAGAACCAAGCCTATTCTAATAAACAGCCAGCGATTTATGAAGGAATTTTTACGAAGTTGAGATCGGGGTCGTCATCACTTGAAGAGCCACCGTTGTATTACCACTATTTAATTTCTGAGAAAAAGGGATTGCTGCTCTTGGAGCAAATTGACCTGCTGACTATTGCAAGTGATTCAAACTCTTCAATAATTGCGAATTCAGAGGCTCACATCAAAGAAATTTCTTCGACATAATTGGTGACCTTTAATGCGATTTCTATCCTGACATTAATTTGATTAGAAAATGACCGAAATGTCAAAATATAAATAATCGTATGTCATTATCATAATAGTGTATAAATTTATCTGGATTCTTATCCCATTTCTTGTAATTGGTGCCTACATTGCAGGTACTATGAACCTATTTCCGTCAATTCCCTTTCTGACAGGCAGTGACACGGTGGCGCCCCCCGCCTTATCTCCTTCAATATTTTCACAGGAACGAGGTCAGCAACAGTCGGTTCCACTATCCTCATCATCAGTGAATCCCACGGTTGTTCAAGCTCAGCAGGATGGGTTCGGAGACGATCTGGACACTAGAGTTGATTCGGCTGCTGCTGCTGCTGGTGTTCCATCTTCATCATCTCTATCTGATGTATCATTGCCAGAAATTTTCAAGAAGACTGAAAATTCAGTGGTGCAGATAACAAGCACACGACCAGGATCTAATGAAGTAATAACACTGAACGGAAGAGAAATTCCTCAAGATAACGTTGCCCTTGGCTCTGGTTTTGTCTATGACCATGACGGACGAATAATAACAAACCACCATGTTGTTACTGATGTAGAGCAGGTTGACGTCAGATTTGTCGATGGGGATACTTTTACTGCGAATGTTGTCGGAAAGGATCCATATTCCGATATAGGTATTCTGCAGATTACGGATCCTGAATATTTTAAGAAAGGGGTAACCCCACTTGAAATCGCTAATTCCTCAGAGATACAGGTCGGAGAACAAATCATCGCAATTGGTAACCCATTCGGATTGAGTGGTACTCTGACCACTGGTGTCATCAGTCAGATTGGTCGTTTACTGCCAAATGATCTGACAGGATATTCTATTGCCAACACAATTCAGACGGATGCTGCAATCAATCCCGGTAATTCAGGAGGACCTTTGTTAAATATGAAGGGTGAGGTAGTTGGGATGAATACTGCCATATTTTCAAACACAGGAGTTTATTCAGGAGTAGGATTTGCAATCCCATCAAATATGTTACTAAAGGAGATTCCTGTCCTGATTGAGAAAGGGAGTTATACGCACCCATGGCTGGGATTCACAGCCAAAGATCTTTCTCCAGATATTGCCGAGAGCCTGGGATTAGCGAGAAATTACAAGGGAGCCGCAGTCGTCTCGGTCGTGGAAAATAGTCCGGCAGCTAAAGCAGGAATAAAAGGTGAATTAACCAAAGAAGGCTTCGGCGGCGGCACTGAAGTTGTAAGGAACGGAGATATTGTTACAAGAATAGATGGCCAACCAGTGAAATCAATGGATGATGTGATTTCGCATCTTGATGAAAATAAAAAAGTGGGTGACAAGACAATACTAACTTT
>JARBAV010000041.1 GCA_029237515.1 Nitrososphaerales archaeon | reverse complement strand
TTGCAATGGTAACACCTATAGGAATGTATTTTCATGGGACGGTAGTCCTAATCGCTTAAATAGATCAAGATTTGTGAAAGAAAAGCAGTACTAAAGTCTCGAATTCAAATTTCGTTAGTTGCTCTTATAATTAACTAGTTGGGACACTAAAACTTTCACACAAGGAAGCCAGGTCTCACATAAGGAACATTTGGGATCATTATTAGATTCTTCCACTTGAACGAATACACCAATTTGGGTCCTTTATCTACTAGCGTGCCTTAGCAAGGCCGCACCGGCGTGCAGGGTCATTTTCAAGGATGAAAACCATCAAATAATACATGAGATAACTGATCAATGTTAGCAGCATAAATCATGATATATGAAGTAGCAGTCGTAGGCGGGGGACCTGCTGGTCTTTCAGCTGCCCAAGCGGCTGCAAAAGCCGGTTGCAAGGTTGTACTCTTTGAAAGAGAGGACTCTATCGCTCAATATGTTCGAACTAGCGGAGTCACTTGGATCCCTGATATGCGGGAACTTGGAATTCCTCAAGAATATTACAATCCAATTAGAAATTATTGCTTTATTTCTCCTCACAACGAGGTTACTTTAACTTCAGAACGTGCTGATTGTTGTGTTTTAGATGTGAGGAGAGCGTACCAATATTTGGGAACTATTGCAGCTGCAGCTGGAGCCGAGATCAGAGTAAGAAGCAATGTAATCAACATTGAACTGAATCCTTCAGCTGGTGAAAGAAATATTCGAGTCAAATCCCTAACAGAAGAAAAAGATGTCCAATCTACAATAGTCATAGATGCGAGCGGGTTTAGAGCAGAAATTGGTCGGAGGCTTGGATTATTGAGTGCTTGGAGCAGATATGGAGCTGGAGCAGAGTATGAATGCTATTGTGATGATTTGGACACAGAAACATGGTACCTCATGGTCGGAAGCATATATTCAGCCGCTGGATACGCATGGGTTTTCCCAGTTAATAAGAATAGGATTAGAATAGGGGTGGGGGTAGGTAGGCCAGATACCGTGGAGGATCCAATAAAAAAGCTAAACCATTTAATTAAGAATAGGCTAAGGCCATTGGATAGAATCAAGAATATCCAGACTCTCGAATTTCATTATGGATTGATACCAAATCAAGGTCTAGTCAAGAGCTTTGTTGATGATGGTATAATGTTGGTTGGAGATTCTGCAGGTTTCTCCAATCCTTTGTTACTTGAAGGCATACGATTCGCAATTAAATTTGGTAGGTTGGCCGGAGAAGTCGCCGCGACTTCAATACCATTCAATGGGTCAAAAGAGCATCTCATGAAATATGAGACCACTTGCAAGCGCATTCTCTCTTCCAAAGTATCTTCTGCACTCAAGGTCCAATCAAGATGGTTAAAACTATCAGACAACGAATGGGATCAAGAACTCGATATTATTTCGGATCTAAGGATGGACGAATTCCTTGACTTTATTAGAGCTGATTTCAGTCGTTCAAAGATGTTAAGACTTGGTCTAAGCCATCCCAAACTGATGGTAAGATCCTTATTCAGACTTGTCACATAAGATAAGGCAAGATTTTTATAGGAAATATCACCAGCCACACTTGAATTGGCAGGTGAGACCGCAGCACAATTTTCTTCGATTATATATATGCTCGGTTTTGGTCTTCTTGTATCTATTCCTGCCATTGTAATTTCTCGCCTCATCTCTCCTAGGCGTCGATATAATCCTGTGAAATTTCTACCAATGGAATGCGGTCAAGTACCTTCTGGCGCCGGACGCACTCATTTTATGATGCAGTACTATGCTTACATTCTGATGTTCGTGGTCTTTGATGTTATGGCTATTTTCCTTTATATCTGGGGGGTTTCTTTGTTTTCGTTGCCTAGAAGTGCTACCTTGCCGATTATTGGGTTCTTGGCGGTGATGTTTGCTGCCATGGGGTACGCGTTATATCTGGCAGGGAGAAAGGGGATTTGGTAGCACCTATGATTTTGACAATGAATAAATACTTAGCAAGCAGAGGAGGAGTTAGGTTTCCACAATGATAAAGGACCTTGTAAATCCTACAAACTTCAATTTGATGGTCAGTAAGGTTGGAGATGTCTTAGTAAGGGCCCTTGATAAACCGCTAGGGTATGCCATAAATTGGGGAAGGGTCTGGTCTCTGTGGCCAGTTCATCTGGAGACAGCATGTTGCAGTGTGGAATTTGGAGCTGCCTCGGGCCCAAGATATGATGTCGAAAGATTTGGTATAATCGAGGCGTTCGGTTCACTCAGACAATGTGACTTGATTGTAGT
This sequence comes from Nitrososphaerales archaeon, assembly GCA_029237515.1. Lineage (GTDB taxonomy): Archaea > Thermoproteota > Nitrososphaeria > Nitrososphaerales > Nitrososphaeraceae > TH5896. The sequence goes on along the minus strand of JARBAV010000041.1, from coordinate 3,318 downwards.
CCAGGGGACTGTCACAAGAAAGATGGCCCCAAGATTAAGAATGGTTTATGATCAAATGCCTGAACCAAAATATGTAATAGCTATGGGTGCATGTGCAATTACTGGGGGTCTCTATATAGACTCTTATAATGTTCTTCCTGGCGTAGACGGGATCATTCCTGTTGATGTATACGTTCCTGGTTGTCCTCCGCGTCCTGAGACACTTATTCAAGGTACTATGCTGCTTCAGGAAAAGATCAAAAGGTCAAAGATCAAGTAGTATGAGCAAATCAGATGATCGATCCTTAGGTAACATTAAAAGCAAACCTTCACCTACTGTTGCTTCTAACAAGGATCTCCCATCAATTTCCCCAAAACAAGGAGAAACCGGCAGCATAGCATCACCACCAAAACCATCATCTGATAATACTTCTGTACAGCTAAAGTCAGAGAAGGCCGACCTTCCGCAGTTTGAGAAGGGAATTATCGACAGCCTCGTATCAAAATACGGAGATTCAGTAAAGATTATTTATGTCAGACCGCTTCGCATTAAAATAGAAGTCCCGTCAAAGGATATCGTCGAGATTGCAAGACATATACGGGATGAATCAGGCTTTGATCATGCAGAGTCAGTAAGCGCCACCGATTACCCCAAGACTGGTGATATCGAAGTCATTTACCACTTAGGTTCATATACAAGGGACGATCTTTCATCACATATCCTTTCTCTGTCTACACGCACCGATCGTAACAATGCTAGACTCCCTTCATTGATAGGCATTTTCAAGAGTGTCGAATACCATGAACGAGAATCCTTTGAAATGGTCGGAGTATATTTTGACAATCATCCAAGAAACGATCGCTTCCTCTTACCAGAGGATTGGGCTGATATTCCACCGTTGCGAAAGGAGTTTAGGATAAAAGGAAGGTAATTGTATGTCTGATCAAGAGGAAAGGATCTCAGAAACTACAAGACTCGGGTTAGAAATAGTCAAAGAGGCGGAAGAGGACCGGCTAATGACTTTGAGTGTTGGACCACAGCACCCTGGCTCTGGACATTTCAGATTTACCGTTAAGGTCGACGGTGATTATATCGTGGACTGCGACCCAGATCCTGGATATGTTCATCGGGGTGAAGAAAAGATGTGTGAATACAGGAACTTTATTCAGAACATTCCTCATTTGGAAAGACCGGTGATCCATGATTCAAGTAACATTACATATTCCTACAGTCTTGCAGTGGAAGAACTAGTCAAGATCGATGTTCCAAGAAGAGCTCAATTTATTAGAGCTATTGCTTCTGAACTTAATAGACAAATCTATACACTCTACTGGCTTGCTATTTACGGAATCTTTCTTGGCCATTCTACAATGTTCATGTGGCCTACAGGAGACAGGGAATTAATTATAGATCTTATGGAAGCTTTAACAGGTGCACGTGTTACTCACGCATATAACATTCCTGGGGGAGTTAGGAACGATATTCCTTATGGTTTCAAAGACAGATGTTTAAGGCAAGTTACCAATTTTGAAAAACGACTCAAAGAATATGAAGACATTTTCTACAATAATCCGTTACTTAGACAGCGAACTGAGGGCGTAGCAATCCTGACAAAAGAGGATGCGATCAAATTGGGGGTTACCGGTTCTGTTCTTAGAGCATCTGGCATACCTTATGATATCAGAAAGGCCGAGCCTTACGACATTTATGATGAAATAGATTTCAATGTCCAGTATTTGAAAACCTGCGATTCATTTGCACGTGCATACGTTCCATTACTGGATATGAGAGAATCATGTCATATTATCAGACAACTCTTGGACAAGATGCCTGAATCAGGAGAGGTAAGAGCCAAGCTTCAGCCTAATCCCAAAGGGCCTCCGGGTGAAGCATACAGACGGGTAGAATCTGGAAGAGGTGCGTTGGGTTACTATATTGTTAGCGACGGAACTCCAAAACCATATCGAGTAAAGATATCTGTGGGGTCATTTAGAAATTTGCTGGCTCTTCCTCATTTACTGGTTGGTTCAAAATTGGGAGATATGCCCTCAGTATATTGGTCTTTGAATTATTGGCCTGTGGAGGCTGATCGGTGAAGAGGAATGGCTACACCAGTCGAGGACTTTAGATTCGGCCCATTTGTTGCTAGTGTGGTTTGGTTACTATTTTGGGTAATTATCATAGTCACGGTCATCGTCCTTCCTCTTATTTTCGTCATATTATTCTATGTTCCCTTACCTTTAGCAAACGGAGAGGTACTTACCCCATATCTGTTTCTGACTAGTGTGGTTGACCCAACTAGGACCCTTCCAATTCTCAACTTTTTAATCTATACTGAATTCTTCAAAGTCGCCGTTTTCCCGGGGTTCATGTACGCTGCACTCATTGCAGCTGCTACAATATTCATAGAAAGGAAGTTTCTTGCCAGAATGCAGCTAAGAGTAGGTCCATCTCATGCAGGACGCGAGGCTCTAGGAACTGGTTTTGAAGGGATCTTCCAGTTAGTCGCTGACGGATTGAAGCTGGTTTCAAAAGAAATTTTGGTTCCAGCAGGGGCCGACAAACCGATATTTTGGGCCGCGCCAATCGCGTTTGTAGCTGCCGCTGCTGCAGTTGTCTGCCTCATTCCTGTAGCGCCTGGCTGGGTGGTCTCCAATATTGATGTAGGGCTTCTCGTTGCGTTCGCAATTTTCGGGTTTTTCCCGCTAATAGAAGTACTCTTTTCGTGGGCCAGCAATAGTAAATACCCCTTTATCGGTGGTCTGCGAGCGTTGCACCAGCTTATCGCCTTTGAAATTCCATTTATTCTGTCAGCATTATCTGTGGTCATTTTATCTGGATCCTTGAACCTTACCGAGATTACCTATGCACAATCCTCATATTGGTTCATTCTCTTTTTGCCGATCAGCGCTTTTGTCTTCTTCATGTCATCGTTAGCTGAGCTGGAGAGAATTCCGTTCGACCTTCCAGAAGCGGAAAGTGAGATAGTGGCGGGTTGGCTTACAGAGACTTCAGGTATGATTTATGGCTTGATTCAGTTGGGAACCTATGTCAAGTTGTATGCTCTGGCGGCGCTCTTTGTTGTTTTATTCTTAGGAGGTTGGATGGGGCCACAAATCTTTCCCGATCAGCTGGGTCCCCCTGGTGAGAAACCTCCACTTTTGCAGCGGCTTACTTTGGAAGGATTCTACCATGCTCCAACTGCAAATGCAATATTCTGGTTCACCGCGAAGACCTTCCTTATGATCCATTTGATGTTTGTGATTCGTGGTATTAATCCCAGAATTAGGATAGACATCCTGTTACATACAGGGTGGTACAAGCTGATCGTCCTGTCA
>JARBAV010000389.1 GCA_029237515.1 Nitrososphaerales archaeon | reverse complement strand
TTTGATGCAAGGGCAACCACTAAAAATTGATAATATTAGCAGCGCGCGCCTAGTTCAAGATGAAAATGATATCTCTATGTGCAACGATCTTTGCAAGTCAGCATGTGGATTTTCACGGGAAATGGAATTACGTCAAGCGAAAGATCAAGGCATCGCAACTATGATAGAACAAAATGGTGTCATTACAGGCTACTCAGCGGGTATAGGCATACTCGGTCATGCAGTCGCAAATTCAAACGAGGGTCTGAAGTTACTTATCGGTAACTCGTCTATGATTCTCGGTCCTGGTTTCTTTGTACCTGCTCGGAACCATGAAGTAATCAATTGGTTACTCGAATGTGGCTTTCAAATTGGTTGGCCTGCGAATCTTATGACTATTGGTCCATATCAGGAGCCATTATCACCTTTTCTTCCCTCTTTGGCATATTGATCATAACGAATAAACTCTTGCAACAAAGATTTTACCAGATGCTATATTGCTAGTAATCGGCATTTATGGCATAGTACCATATCTTGGTAACGCTGTCTTACAATTCTTGCATCCATATAATGGTATTTTAACTCCTTCCTTTATTACGTTAGAATCCAAACTTGCTATAATTAATTTTCCTTCATTTTGTGCCATTTCCAGCAATTCTCTTTCTCTTTCTGACGATCCATATAATATCAGAATAATTTTAACGATGGCATCACAGACATGACAATAACCTTCAGCTATTGTTCTTGGAATCTCGCTATGGTATGCTGCATGGAACCTCTGAGCTTCCTCCTTTGTAATACCAAACAAGTCTACCAGCCTATAGTTTATTCTGTAATAGATTAAATCGCCTTCATCAAATTTGTTATTTTGAAGATAGTATCCGTGTAAATCCATCAATGCTCTAGTAATTCCAACTTTCTGTCCCATATCCCCATTATTCAAATCATTATATGATACTATAAGTAGTTAAAAAGTGTTATATATTACAGATCTCAGATATTAGTATCAAGACCAAGAGACAACGGTTTCAATCGAATAGAAATAATCAAGATCCGCTTATTTGTCAGTACCTCAAATTAGTAGCAGAAAAAGTTGAAATCAACAATAGTAGTAGGTCAAGGAGGCGCTCGTTCGCTTTTGGGGATTTATTATTAAATAAAGAAATTGATTAACGTCCAATGCCTAGTTCATTTTAAACAAGAATCTGTACATTTAGTTTAGCTGAGATAGGCATTAAGCCATTCTACGATCTTGTCAATTGCGGGACCAACATACTTATCATTATCATAAAGGTCGATGTGATTAGAAGTATCAAACCACATAATTTCCTTAGGCTCACCAGCCTCGTCGTATACTTGCTGTGCAAATTTTGGAAGACAATATTTATCTTTTCTCCCATGAACGATTAATAGGGGAGTAGGTGAGACGTGATGAGCATAGGTTACAGCATTATCAGACATTAGGTTTTCAATTGATTCAGTCGTATACCGATTCACCCAACCGGGACTCCAAGCACGCGATGTTCCGTAATATTCAAAGGGTTCGTCTCCTGTCATTGCTGCTGGTTTGTTGTCTGTAGCAACTGCAGGAATATATTGAACCTCTCCCGTTTCGTAATGTTTTTGTCTAGCCTTGTTATGTTCCTTTAAGAAGTTAATAAAGCCCTCCTTTCCAAGCATCTCCACGAGGGTATCACCAAAGTTAAGACCTGAAGCTACAATTGAAACTGCCTTAATTCTTCTATCAAATGCAGCTAGTTGTAACATGTAGCCGCCTCCCATTGAAATTCCACATGCCCCTATTTTTTCTCTGTCAATATCCTCTATTGTGGACAGGAAGCTTATAGCATTCTTAAAATCTTCCATTTTCTTTGCAGGATCTTCATGCTGTCTTGGTTCTCCCTCACTTTCACCAAAATGTCTATGATCTATCGCCAAAGTAACAAAGCCAGATTTGGCAATGCGCTCTGCGTAACTTCCGGCAGCCTGTTCTTTAACCCCTGTCATTGCACCTGCCACCAAGACCCCGGGTAATAATGAAGAATTTCCTTTATAATTTTCAGGTCTAAACAAACTGCCTACTACTTTCAAGCCTTCACTTTGAAAAAATACCTTTTCGTTTTAGAGCATATATATTCTACTTCTAATGGTCCTATTAGATCTTATAAACAATGTAGTTTACAAATTATACAAATTTTCAACTTTTTAATCCAACCTTTTACGCGTAATTCTTTACCGATCTTGCATTTTACAGGAAGATTCCGTTGCCAACAGATTCTTAAGATCGAAATATCAACCAAAAGTGTTATACTACCCTTAATCTGACAATTTTGTAGTTAATTTTGCCCGAACATGGAGAGTATGATCAGAAATTAAAGAGATGGTTTTGTAGTTATTGGATGACCGAAGAAGAATGGATAGATCTACACCATTATTCTCCTACAAATAAGTTAGAAGATGAGAAGGAAAAAAATAATGACGATCTTTGAGAGCAAGAAATGTATTATGTTCTTACTCATTTGCATGTAAAATTTGAAAAAAACGCTTTACCTACACAATATTTCGTTTATGCATAATTAGTACTTACTCCTTTATTAGGAAAGCCATGTCAAGTCGTACCTTAGTCATTAGATTGGTAACAATTAACAAACAAAAAATTTGCTATCATTGCCATTTATTTAATCTATCAGTCATACAATAATTTTTGTGAAGATTAATACATGCGTCTGCATCATTGGATATGCGATTCATGAGTGGATTGATGGACAAGATGCAAATGGAAGATGAAAAACTGGATCTCGAACTTGAAGAGTCTAATGGAGATCCAAACAAAATGAAAGTAGCTCTTGAAAGGAAAATTAACCTCTACAACCGTGTCCTCAAGGAAAGTGGTCTTGACGATCTTGAAAGGCTTCGCTTAGAAAATAAAAGAGAATGGGCTTTATGCCACCATCTAATAATAGCAATTGGCAAAGAAACTAGTAAGAAAATCGCAGACCTCACCGGACGTGTATCTAGATTAGAAAAGACGGGTCAAAACCTGATTATGGCATTTGAAAATATGCAGAAAAATACACTTAAAACTTAGCAGAGGATAGGAAAAAGGTAGACGACCCATGAAGATCTAGGGCATACCCAGAACATGTCGTAAGGTCGCCGTACCTTGTGTCATTGAACGCAGACTCTGCCATCTGAATCTAACAGTACTTGGTACTGCGGCTGCATTTTCAAGACATACTATAAAAACGATCTAAATCATGTCATGAACAGATAGACGACCCATGGTCTTAAAGGCTGTCTACCCTAGGTTTTGCCATCATGTATTCCCCTTTGTATGGAAGGACACAGTATAGGCAGTAATAACGCACTACCAGCGGCCTTAGTGCAATAACGTATAAAAAGGATCTATTACTCATCGCAACAACCCACTTTATTAGTCCCACAAATGCCCTTGACTGTTAGCGCGAAAAAATCGATAGTCAGATTAATGCCGAGACTGCAGACATCAGGAACGAATCAAACAGGTCATCATGTGCTGTTGCCTTCTTATCCAGGCTACTCAAACCCAAGTTATATTTATGACCAACAAGGTAATTTAGAAATATATGGCTGAGGAAAGGGAAGAGGAACCAATTTCATCTGTAATAGCAGAAGATCGGATTTTCGTAGAAGAGACGACGCCCGCGATAATATCACAGGAACAAGAATTGCAGGAAGAAGAATTACAAGAACAAAACATGGAAAACGAAGCATCACAAGAAAAAACTCGTATTAGAAAAAAGAGGCAGAAGAGAAGGCGAGCGATTACATACTTAACGCAAATATCAAAACAAGTAGAGAGAAATGGAAATCAAATCGATAGAATAACAACTTTTATTCAATCTTTACAGAAACAAAGGCAGTCCATTATTTCGGCGGGAGTGGGAATTAAACAGTCTCAATCACAATCAATCAAACAAATTAAATCCCAACTTGGTCAACTACAAAAACAGGTATCGCAGATTCAAAAGGATATTCAAAAATTAAGAACAACCTCTGGAGGGAAAGCAAGATTAAGCAAATTGAATTCCGGTACCTCAGCTACTATCGCTGCTAAGCCTAAACCTAGAATGAGTAAAAAGAACAAAGCAATTGTTAGCACCAGGCTCAGAAGGAGAAGGATCAAGAAAAGGTAAAAATGCATTGTATCTATTATTTACAATTTGATGTAGAAGGATGGCTTTCTGGGGAGGCTGGTAGATAGATTATCGACCAAATTGGATGTAAGTTCTACAGATTGTAAATTCGAGTGATCATGCCTTACTCGGAGACATTAGTGGCAGGGGTCGCTCGCCGTCACTCACATCTATCGAGATAGGGTTATCAATTAGCGTCGACTGCGAGTGACGGCTATGACCATGAACTTAGGGGCACGTAAGTTTGGTTTGGTTTGGTTCTGTTCGGTTTTTGAGCCGGCCAGAGCCGATCGGCGACCAGAATGTACTATGAGTACTGTTGCATTCCCTCCGGAGATGCCGCGTGGTTGTTTTCGTTGCAGTATTGTGGCTATATTCTTTTTGCCTCCGCTCTTCTGCAATTCAATATAATCTCGAGATAAATCCCCTCTCTACGATCAGTTCAGTCGTGTCCTTCCATAAAGTGGATAGTACTGAGATTCCATCGCTGCCTCCTTACTGCCGGGCAGGCTCGAATAACTCAATCGGGTTGCCATCTGGGTCTTCCACTTGGATCTGCCTGCCGCCCGGGCCGACTTCCATCTCATTTCTGAAACGCACTCCCTCCTTCTTGAGTTCAGCAATACGCGCAGGCAAGTCCTGCGCTTGGAGGACTATCCGGTTCCATCCACCTGGCTCTTGCTGACGGCCATCGGGCATCGATCGAGAACCCGAGGCCCCGGGACCGCTGAGAATAAGTTTGAGATTGCCCATCGAAACTTGACCGAAAGCAGGCAAATTTTGCTGGTCCAGATTGAAACCAAGTATCTTAGTATAGAACGCAATCGAGCGCTGAACTTCTTTAACTTGATATCGAACGCCCCAAAGTCCTAGGATGAAGTTCCGTTCCTTTGTTGATGAGTCCCCCATGTTTTACTTGTCCTCGTTGGAGAATGTTTTTCCTTGTGATACATAAAATTTTTGTTGAATAGTCATATTCCATATACACAAGCGACCTATTTACAAGATTTGGACTACTGTAGGGGATAGATATTTCTCTAAGGTTAAGCTTCAGATGCCTGTTCCAGCACTTGGTGGAGAACATAGTTTTGGCACAGCAGCATTGGAATCAATGAAGTTACTCGTTACAAATGTTACTTGCGGAATTGTTCCTCTCTCTGGACACTGGATTGCTGAAGAGCGTCCAGACTTTCTCATTGAGGAGCTTGCAAAGTTCTTTATTGAGTAACAACAAGACGGCTCCTAATGTAATAACATCAACTTGTAGCGAAGACAACTCAGTCCTAGAAAATATTTAGTACAACGTATATGGTATCACCATGCGTTGTATATTCATGTCCATCTATCATACGAATTTATATTCAGATATTGATGTTGTTACTCCGGAGCTAGCATGGAATCTGTCTGACTGACTACTCATCGACAATTAAACATTATCTCACCTTTTTGCCTCCAACTTGGAGTTAAAGTGCTCAATCAACCTATCCAAGTAGTAGTTCCACCCTTCCCTGTGCTCATCACACATTTCATTCTCTGCTCCAATAAATCCAGAATGTACCAACTCTACCTTAGTCTTGTCATTTCCAATCTGCTCTAACTGCCATGTTACTATGGTTTGTGGAAAACCTGCTATATCTTTGTGTTCCCATGTGTATGAGATTTTCTGGTTAGGGACAAATTCTAGCACCTTTCCCTCAGGAGAATGATCTCTATCCTGGTTTTCAGAGTTTTCACTATGAAACGTGAACTTCACTTTTCCCCCTATCCTTAACTCTAAAATAGCAAGGTCTGGAAACCATTCAATTAATTCCTTTTCATCACTAATTGCTTTGAAGACCATATCTGGAGGAGCATCGATTACTACAATCTTCCTAATTGCCCTATCATTGGTACTAATCATATCCTATTTCCTTTTACCCTGTTTCCTCTTCTTATTTTCCACAAACTCTTTCAAGGAATTCAAATTGTTACTCCACATTCGGTCATAGAAGTTTTTTATTTCTAATGTTGCTTCAGTATTAAGTGAATAGAGCCGTCTTTGCCCCTCCCTCCTCTCCTTCACTAAATCAGCATCCCTCAATATACGTAGATGTGTGGAAACTCCTGCTAGAGTCATATCGAAGTGCTTTGCTAACTCAGAGGGAAACATGTTCTTATCTCTTAATAATAATAGCATATGTCTTCTACTATCGTCCGACAAGGCTTTCCACACCGATGCTCCCATAATAATTCAATATTAAAAGAACTGCATAAATACTTTATCAATCTAATAAATTGGATTTAATAATTTCATATATATTAGACTCTAATAATTAAAGACATCTTTAAATAAGAGATTATTTTATAATAACCAGTTAGTGAATTAAATAAATCATGACAAGCTTGAAAGATCACAAAATCGGAACACGTGAGGAGTGGCTTGCGACTAGGCTGGAGCTGCTCAAGGCCGAGAAGGAGCTGACGCGGCGTAGCGACGAGCTGGCGCAGTGGCGTCAGAGGCTGCCGTGGGTTCGAATTGACAAGGAGTACCGTTTTGAGACCGACGAGGGCATGGCGTCTCTTGCCGATCTGTTCAGAGGACGTTCACAGCTTCTCATCTATCACTTCATGTTCGGTCCCGAGTACACAGGCGGCTGCCCAGCATGCTCTGCGATCGCGGACGGCTTTAACGGCTTCGCTGTGCACCTTGAGAACCACGATGTCGCGATGATCGCAGTCTCACGCGCCCCACTCGCCGCGCTTCAGGCCTACAAGCGCCGCATGGGCTGGACGTTCACGTGGGCCTCATCGCTGAATAGCGATTTCAACTACGACTTTAACACCTCGTTCACCGAGGAGCAGCAGCGCTCAGGCAACATCGACTACAACTACAGCACGTTCGGCACGACATCCGACTCTGAGGCCCGCTCAAAGGACCAGTCAAAACTGGAATCGAGTGGCCCTCGACTTTTCGCGGCCATGACCGGCACCGACGTGACTACCTATACCCGTGAGGCACCGGGCATGAGCGCGTTTGCACTCTCTGACGGCGTCGTCTACCACACCTACTCCACCTACGCGCGCGGCCTCGACGCGCTCTGGGGAATGTACCAGTGGCTCGACCGGGCGCCGCATGGGCGGAATGAAACGGGGCTGTGGTTTCGGCGGCATGACGAGTACGTGTCTTGATCGTTATTTTTGCGCTCATGGCAACAACTGCCAAGGCAGTTCGTCAAAGTGAGCAGACGGAGAGTTGTGTACAGGATTGCAATCTGCAATGATTGCAAATGGCGGGATGATGGTATACAATTAGCATACATAAGTGCAGCAGCACTTTCACGCATTATTTTTTTACTGGGTGCTACGATGTCAAATATCTTTTTAGTACATGACTTGCCAAATAAGGGTATACAAGTAGAAATGTAGATCTGGAGGTGACTTAAGAAGCGGAGAAAAACGAAAGGAATCCACCTAAGAACCCAATACCTAGTTTCTAGGAATTCGACAAGTGTAGACAGTAGGGTCTCTTAAATTGACTTCAAAAAATTAGTCTAAATCATAATGTTCAATTTCACTACGCCCTTTTCTTCATTCTTCTTTAGAGTTATATGCTGGTGTTTTTCATTCCAATGATA
>JARBAV010000388.1 GCA_029237515.1 Nitrososphaerales archaeon | reverse complement strand
TGTTTCCACGTAGTGGAGCAATTGACTTAAAATATTCTACCGATGGTCCACCTTCGAGCATTCCTGATGTCGCCATTATAATGGAAGGATTGCGATCCTCTAAAATCTCATCCCGTTTTCCGGGTCCATTTACGAGAGTAAAATACTCTGACTGAAATGGGTTTACACCAGAAGAAACACTCTTCCTCACGTTAAATCCAAGATAGTGCGCATACGACATATGAATAGCGCTAGCCTCCGAGATCATTCCTTCGATATAGATCGGACATTCGATCAAATTTCTCTCTCGCATCTCTTTGTCCAACACAAGCATCATTTCTTGAGCTCTACCTACAGCAGGAACTGGAATCAACACCTTGCCACCTTGCTTTAAGGTATGGTTTATGCTCCTGGTAAAATTATCATATACGGAAGTTTGATCGGGCATGATATCGGAAGAGTTGCCGTAAGTACTCTCAGTAATGAGGGTTTCGACTCTTGGGTAAACCGCTAGAGCGGTATCGAGTAATTGCGTTCTAGCATATTTGTAATCACCGGAATATAGTATATTATGTGCGCCAGATATATTCAGATGCACTGTTGCACTGCCCATAATATGACCAGCATTGTTGAGGGTGATTGTAATATCTGGTGAAATATCGGTAGGCTTGCCATACGGTAATGTTATGCAGTGCTTGATTACTTCGTAAACGTCACGAGACTCGTATGGTAGGTAACTACCGTTTGCTTTTGCTATCTTTACTGAATCCATTTGTAATAGTGTCATAAGAGGCAATGTGGGTTCGGTACAATAAATAGGTCCTCTATATCCGTACCTATAAAGTGCTGGCAGAAATCCTTGGTGATCGATATGTGCATGACTCAAAATAACTGCGTCAAGATCATTTAGCGTAAAGGGAAACCAATCTATTCTAGGGAACGCATCTAGTCCTATGGCCTCGCCTGGATTTATTCCACAATCCAGCATGACTTTACTTTCTTGTGTTAATACAACGAAACATGACCTACCGACTTGCTTAACTCCCCCCAAACAATAAATTAGAACCTCTGTCTTGCTAGATGCGTTGAAGTAAGAAGATTTTTCTAATCTAGCAGGTGCTTCAGGCGAAGTCAGCCTGTTATCAGCACAACTCTCTTCCATCAGGGTATCTTTCCGTCTTATACCATCCAAATAACTGTGGGTACCTACAACAAGAGGTGTTCGAAAAATTCTTTGTCCTAACTCTTGAAAGAAAATGCTTCTCTCCCTCGCAGAACCCTTCAAAGTTGAATGGATTGTCTTGATACTCGTAGAAGGGATATGTGGAGAAAGTCGAGTTCTTGCTAACCAACCTGTCAAAGATGCAATCTCTATAATCAATGCGGGTGTGATGACTTCAGGACTGCTTAATTCCAAAATTACTTCACCCGTTGCGTCATCGCAGAAAACTGCCGAAAGAGACACGTTCTTGGGGACGAGCTTCAAAACTGTTGACCGAGTTAAATCCTCTGAAATCCGTATACTTGGATCAGTTCGGATCACAAACCTTTTTTTCATAGTCTTAGAGAGGCCTGATAGGTGCAATGTAAGTTCGGTGAGAGCAAATTTGGGATTTTTTGTGTAGAGCGCAATCTTAGGACCTTCAAACCTGGCGGCAGTTATTGATGCTTCTTTGGGCAGCATTTTAGTTAGAGAATCATACATGGATTCACCATTCGATTCATCGAAGTGGTCAGTCATCCTAAATCGCTTCTTATCTGTTGTCATCGTTAGGTTGTGAGGGATCGTATTTGCTTCGGAGATTGATGATTTGTGAATCACTGATTTCGCATTCGGGATATTATTAAGCTTGAAATCATCCTCCGAAGCACTATCTTCTTTCAAATTTATTCATTCCCAGCCCGCTAAGGTATTATACTGTCAACTTAAAGTTCTAGCCAAAGGGTATCCTACCAGAATGGGCAATTAAATACGCGTCTAAACCATTAATATATGTTCTTGATACGTGACTTCCATCTTAGGTTTTCAACGAACTGGATTGTTTGTTGGTTCTTCATGATAGGTACCACTTGTAACCGTCCAAGAATAGGCTTTGTAATTCTACACTTCCACTAATTTACTCTCGTCAAACGATTTTGAGTTGTACCAATTATATCTGAAAAAATCGAGACACCAGTCATGGAAAAGTCCCTCACGATCCATTGCGCCATTACTGTAAAACATAGAAGTCATATCGGTTACCCCTTTAGAGTTGGGGAAAATCACGGTAGCTTGTCGTTCATTCAGAACTACAGCAACTTGTATTCTGTCGATCATCCTTCGTTCTACTTCGCCGCTTTTTAGCAAGTCCTGATAGCCAACTTGTCTAAGCAGTTCCATACGCTTTCTAGGAACTAGCGCATTTTGGGGAAGAATATAGCTAAACTTTATTTTCTTAGTCTTAATGCGGGGTAGAATCGCTTCAATCAGCTCTAGCGGAATTTGTGGTAACATTGCACAGATGTACTCTTCAGACTCTTCGTACATCTTTTTCCATCTCTCAATTACAGCAACAAGACCGTTTATGAATTCACATTTATTTAGGGCCCCTATTCTGTAAATGAACTTCATCGGTATATCTCCAGCAATATGTTCTGAAAAGTAGTTCTGATATGTAGACAAAAAACTAAAGGTCGAAATTTGCCTAATGATGATATTCCCAAAAGTGGAAAGTGAGAAATTGCCACCTGAGTCTTTCTCGATCAGTCCTGCCTCAAACAGTCTGTTTAGATTTCGGTGTACCTCTTGCATTGTTACATCCAGGTCTCGTGCAAGCTTGGCCAATTTTGTCTTCTCATTATGCAATTTAAACAAGATCTGCAGTCTATGTTCGCTTGCTAGTTCAAAGAAAATGTGTTCAGTATGTTCATATTCACTAATTTGCGGAAAATGTTCTTCTCTATCACCACTAGTATGCATTTTCATCCACCATCATCTATTTGAATCGGTTTCAAATATTAGTTTCCTTAGATAACACGTTTTCAAATCCTGTGTATAATTAATCTTTGCTAGTCCATACAGAATCATCTTTGGTATAGTAACCTTCCAATTGTCCATAGGCGGGTATTGTGAATGGATAAACATGACATGTTTGGATCCTTGCCATTCGCCGTGTTATCGTAGAACCCATGGTAATACAAAAGATACAACTACTATCAATACCATCACAAGCGTCAGGATTAGAGATGCGTTTCGAAAACGGGTAGAACCTGCACCAACTTTTCTTTCGATCAGTGAATTGTACAACTGTCCTCCGTCAAGAGGGCCTATCGGCAATGCGTTGAAGATGCCTACATTAAAATTAATGAACCATAACCAAAAAAGAAAGTTAGCAATAATTGGAAAAGCTGGACCAAGCGTTGACGAATATTTGGACGCCATTAGATCTGAATAAGGCACTGAACCTTCGGCCATAGTCGGTGGAAGAAGAATCGCAATGGGGTTTGATCCAAAGGCACTCTTGTATCGACTAAGAACGAATTCAGGATCTGGTGATACATTCGTGATCGTAACGCCAAGGATGCCTGTGTTGGGTTGCACACTAGCTGGAATCGATGCAATCCTTGTAACTTCTTGGCCACCAGCGTCTTTCCAGGTGATTGCCACCCTATTTCCTAGATTTGACTGAAGAAGACTACTCAAATCCTCAATGTGCTTTACTCTGTCGCCTCCAATATCCACAATAACATCTCCTTTCTTCATACCAATCGAATTAGCAAGTGAAGCATCACCCACAGTCATAATCTCTACTCCATATTGGGCGTCTTCCGGTTGTGGCAAGGGAGTCAACGATAAGACAACCATATAGAGCAGACCGAGAGAGAGTCCAGCTACTATCATATTGTTCATGGGGCCCGCTGTGAGAATTGCACTCTTTTCCTTTAATTTGGTTCTAGCCAACTCTTCCCTTTCTATATTAACAAATGCTCCGATAGGGATACCCAAAATAAGCACTAATCCCGTAGACTCCACCTTCACACCATATACCCTTGCTACGATTCCGTGTCCTGCCTCATGAATGACAATCGTTAGTACTAAGGCAATCCAGCCATAAGTCCATGGCAAGTAAGGGTTTAGGCCTGGGATAAGCAGGTTCGATTGAGGTCCTATATCTCTAACTCCTTCACGAGCGGCTCCATTGGAAAAGAGAACCATCAGCGAACCTACTATCAAAAATACGGCTAGGGCAGTTATGAGCGGCATAAGATACGTATTGAATCTCGCATAGATCTTGGCGATTTTACTGCCTGCCACTTTATCGAAAAAATTTAGTCCATAAGGTGTATGAATAAGTATTAGTGGAAACTTAATCTCAGCCCGTACCTTATTGCTTTGTGCCTGGCTTCCCAACTTCTACTATAACGATATTTGGCTATTTAAATGAAGTCATTAGGCTATTAGCCTATAATAGTTCACCAATAATTAAGACAGTACGACACAAATCATGAAATTAAACATTATGTCACTCATTGGTGAAGATTGTAAAATTTGAACACTAATATATATAAATCAAAGATAAGATTGTGAAACGGAATAGTAAGGAACAATGTCTAGAACAGGAGAAAATCAAAGTTTGGCGGAAGATACTATCTCCGAAAATGAAAGAAGAAAGCTTTCTGAGCCACCCATTGATGTTTTGTTTAATCCCTCTCTCATCTTGAAGCGAAATGCCTGGGATATCGATGTGGCACTAATGTTGAGAATGTTGTTGGATATTCTTCAAAGAATCCAATACAAGGACTTGAGAATTTGCGGCGTTGCTGCCCTGACTTCATCGATGATTCACAGAATAAAAGTGGAAAGCATTTTCAAGTTGCAAACTTTGGCCGAAAAGAAAAGCAAACCCCCAAGCCATGGAGATGAAATTCCTATTGAGAATCTAAGCCCTATAACAATACCATTTCGATACGAGACAAGCTATCCTGTTTCCCTACAAGAGCTTCTGTCTGTGCTAGAGAGCATGGTATCATCCCTCACCGACTCAGGGTCACGTAAATCACGTATTAATTTAGAACCAGTCGAGGATTTTTCATTTGATGAATACTTCGTAAAGATAGAAGAAATCTTGGCGCAGTTTGAAACGATGATTCGAAGTAGGCTTCTCAAACAGGAAAGCGAATTATTCAGCAATTTGATCGCGGAAATGGATCCGCTTTCGAGCGCGAGATGCTTCCTGGCAATGTTGTATTTGGCCTTGAAGGGAAGTATCCATATAGAAGAGACTAATGATAGCGAAGATATCCTCTTGTGCAGGGTACTCGACGGTTCGCCGTAGGAGTAGCGAAATCACTGAGATGAATACGAGAGAGAATGGTCTTTTGCAAGATGAGATTAGGGCCCGTATTGAGGTAGCCCTTTATTGTTCTGGGAAACCGATGTCAGTAGATGAGCTTGTAAGGGCTTCAGGTATTACTTCAAGAGAAAAAACTATTCAAATCATCAAGGATTTAATGAACATAATTAACTCTCAGCTAAAGGCTTTAGAAATTGCTAAGTTGGAAGACGGTACTTTCGTCTTGCAGGTGAAGCCCGTCTACTTATCAATTGTTAGAAAGTTTTCTCATCAGCCTATTTTATCACAAGCTTCACTGAAAACCTTATCTTATATTGCATACGAGCAACCAGTTACATCTACTAGATTGGTACGTATTAGAGGTTCTCAAGTATACTCGCATCTAAAGGAATTACGTAGTCACGGATTTGTTAAGCACGATGCGTTAGGCAGGATAAAGGTATACAAAACAACTGAGAAATTTGTAAGCTATTTTGGAATTCCGAGCATAGATTTGCTGAAAAGAAATTTGGTCACTTCTGGTAAACCATAGTTCTTAGATACATATACTGATGATTCATTCCCTGAAGGAATCCTGTGTATTGTAAAGTATTAAATTACCCCTTTTGGACGATGGTCTATTATGCGGAAGTCTATAGAGAACCTCAGAGGAAGAAAATACACCGGGGGAAAAATTACTCCTTCTAGAAGTCGAAAAAAATACGAGACCGATCGGTATCCTAATGAAGCATTAGTGGGTAAAAATATCTCTATTTCGCGACGGACCAGGGGTGGAAATTATAAGACCGCATTGAAGAGCTCACAATTCGCCAATATAACAAATCCTGAAACTCGAAAGACTCAGAAGACCAGTATTTCTCAGGTAATTAGAAATCCTGCAAATAGGGATTACGAAAGAAGAGGAGTAGTTAACAAGGGAGCGATAATTCAAACTGAATTAGGAGTCGCACGGGTAACATCCAGACCTGGTCAACATGGATGTGTAAACGCAGTTCAAATTTCCCAATAGTTCGTTCGTGCTTGGTTAATTTA
>JARBAV010000387.1 GCA_029237515.1 Nitrososphaerales archaeon | reverse complement strand
TATTAATAGAACTATGAACCATACACCAATTCAACATAGCAAGTAATTAATAGGCTTTGGTAGGATAATGCAAAAAGCGAAATTGAGAAAGAAAAATAAGCTGACTTTTGACTTTCGTCCCAATGCAAGCTCTACTTAATAATAGTGCACAAGAATCTGAATTATTATCAATTATTTTATTGCCCTAATTAAATTTCTTTATTCCCTACTTTATTCCAAGTAAGAATAATTCATTTTTTAACGAGACGAAATCATTTTTTATAACCAGAAGGGTCAATTCGTTGGTCCTATATGAACTTCCAAATCCACAACCTGTTTTCACTTCGAATTCCTAAATCAAAACAAAAGAAAAAAAATCAGAAACTACTTTTCCATTATCCCACTACTTTCACACTTCCTACCATCCATGGATGTAAAATGCATAGATAGTCATATGTTCCCGGCTTCTCAAAAGTTGACATAAATGTGTTACCTGTGCCAGGATATTGTTTTTCTAACCCTTCGGGAAGAATCCAACCTGAATTGACATATTTCTCATCTCCCGTAATAGAATAGTTAGCATTTGGATTCATAAACTGTACTTTGTCCTGTGAATCAATCGTAACTGGACTATACGTTCTTGCATTAACTGCCACTAGTGTGTTGGTTCCACCTTCGCCAGGAATCAATATTGGCTCATTGTTAGAGCCGGGAGGAATAGCAGTGAACTCTGTTGTATTTGAGACAGAAAGTGGGGAAACTACACCTGCAAAAGTGCTATTATCAAACATGAAAGTTATCGTGTGAGGTTCTGCGGCACCCATAGTTGGATTATACCATTCAACAGTATCACCAACATTAATCGTCACGAATTGAGGTATAAACACTGTCCATGGAGCAGTTGCGTTACCACCTCCAGCTACTACTTTGACAAATTCGTTTCCTGTAGTAGTTGCTTTAGTACTAATGTTGACGTTACAGACTGTGATAGCTATTGTAAATGCCAAAATCACTAAACCAGAAAGCTCGCTTCGGGATCATTTGATCTCTTAATAAAAGTCAGTAAAGCATAATCATCTCGAATTGCCATTAACAGGTCATATCAGAGCAGAGTCTTATATGGGAGCTAACTTACCTTACCGTGTCTCATTTAATTCATGTTCCTCATCAAGAGTATCTGGGCAATTGCATAGTAACATGCATTTAGCAATAAAGAATCTGCACAGGGTTACTCTAACCACTCGGTAGGGCTGAAGGTGGCGGTCTTTCCCCCATCACAACATCTAATTGAAGCTCAGTTCCGTTTCTAAGTATGTCTAGTACCACTTTATCCCCTGGGGTCGTATTTCTTTCAAGATATGATACAAGCTGTTCAAATTCGGTGATCCTCTGTCCGTTCAATCCGACGACGATATCCCCTCCATGCTTCTTATCATACTGATCTGTTGTAGTTCCATGCAGACCTGCTTTATCGGCAGGGCCTCCTTGCACTAATGTATTTACAACTACGCCTTTAACGTCATCAGTTATGTTTGCTATATTTGCCGCTAAATCTGATGTAAGTGTGGTACCAGTGAAACCCACATATGGATGAGTGTAGTTGCCTTTTTCAATTAGTCTTGGTACTATCTCTTGAATTAAGTTTATGGGTATCGCAAAACCGAGCCCTTGTGTCAGTGCCGCAAAATTTACCCCTACTACCTGCCCTTCCAAGTTCAACAAAGGACCACCTGAATTACCCGGATTTATTGCAGCATCAGTTTGGATCACGTCTGGAACAGAATAAGGGACACCTGGCGCAGGGACTAGCCTACCAACCTGACTTACAATTCCAGTTGTCATTGTGCCGGCCAACCCATAAGGATTGCCTATGGCAATTACCTGGTCACCAACGATTAACGCCGAAGAATTTCCTAGGGGGAGCGGTCTTAGCCGAGTCTGATCAAGAGTATTATTTTGAGATTCGATAACTTTTAGAACTGCTATATCGATATATGGATCTACGGCCGTTACATTTGCTCTTAGTCTGTCTCCATTTGTAAATGTAACATCAACTAACTTGGCATCACCGACTACATGATTATTGGTAATAATGTGTCCCTGATTATCATAAAGGAAGCCCGATCCCAGTGCTGATCTATTTTCTAGCGAAGGGTCCATAACTACACCGGCTTGTGGAACGCTCCTACTTATTTGGACCACCGAATCCTGTGTTTGATTGAATATCCTATTCAAGATACCTCCAGAAGCTACTATTAGAGCTGGTCCTGGCGAGGAAGATTTATTTCCTGCATTCAGGCTGGAAATGCTCTCTTGATTGACCTGCGTCATTTCTGTTTGAATTTGCATATCTGATATCATTTCCTTATGTCTGCTTGAATAAGCAGCTAGTGTTTGTAGAGAAATCAAACAAAATGAAACCACAAAACAAAGTAAAACAAATCCAATTATTTTTGAATTTGATCTCAGCATCTGTTTCCTATCTTTTTCCGCTTCATATTTATTATCGTTACTAAACGCAGTCGACGCGTAATGGAGTGTGTAAAGCATTGTGAGCCTCATAGGCTTTTTATCTATGACTGGAACGTCATAGGCTTTTTATCTAATCGAAAGTTCGAACGGATTCAAACTGAAAAAATAGTAATCGCTTTACTTCGAAATCGCAATTTGATAAGAATTTGCTATATAATTGTTCGTAATCTATCTCTAGTATTAAATCATCCCTATTTCTAATAGAGATCTATCTGAGTGCAATATGCGATTGAATCTAGATATGTGATGCAGTTCCTTCTACCTTGAAGGCGTCAATAATGATAGCTAAAAACTGGATAGTCTTGGGAATAGCTGTGGCTGTTATTCTGGCTTACACTATAGGAATACCACCTTCATTTAGTGCGGAGTATACGAAGAGCGCGCAAAATTCCGTATCCGAAAATAATTGTGGAAATACAGAGGATGGGTATAATGGACAGCCACCTTCAGATTATGAATCTCTCGTAGATAATACAGAAAACGCCGAGTATAGTCGTACCTACTGTTCAAACACTCATTCGGATGTCCAGGGAGAAGGGAATGCAGAATCGCTTACTTCAGTTAAACGCTAGTTCAGTATTTTGAATCGACCTTTCTCTTATAGAACCAGTTAAATAATTACTGATATCATAATTCGTAGATTGTAGCTTAATTCATTTAGAAGATACCATACCGTTGTAGTTTTAGAACCTTCCAGTCTACAAGCTAATGAATTTATTGTAAAGCATTACTTTCAGTCCTGCTTCTACCTTCTGTGCTTTGAATTTCTTTGAAAGGAGATCTTCACCTAATACCCTCTTGATTGAAGAGAATACTATCTCTGCAATCCATCTTCTTCCAGCATCTTTTAGCTGCTTCCATACATCATATCCTACTTTTCTGATAAGTAGAACCTCATCTCTTCGTAGTGGACATCCTCTTGCTTTAGAAGATGCATTCTTTCTAATACTAATAGCTGGTTCTATATTCAAGTCATCTAATAGGTTGAAACTACTTCTATTATCATGAGCTCTATCTCAGTATACCTTGTCAATATCATATTCCTCAGCTACTTCTTTAATCATGGGACCTAGTTTCTTTGAATCGTGAACATTCCCTTTAATTACTCTGAATGATACGATCTTCTCTGATTTAGTATCGACTGCAATATGCAGCTTGACAAATTCTTTTCTCTTTCTGATCCATCTTTGCTCTATGTAATCCCCTTTCTTTGTAAGGCCAGATGCATCCACTACCAGGGTTATCGGAGTATCATCACCATCATTATTTACCGATGCTACAGATGGCTTAATCTTTAGAATCCTTCTTCTGAGATGTGTAAAATGCATTTCCTCAATCCTAATGTAATCAGATAATCCTCTCACTATTCCTTGGACAGTTCTATATGCAATCTTGAATCCAATTTTAAGAAATGCTAGAAACTGGATATAAGTATGTGAATATTCAAATGGAGCTCCAACCTTTCCACCATTCATCTTCTTAATCTCATTACTCTGCGATTTCAAGAAACCAATATCCATTAGTATACCTCCACGTTCAATTAACGATTCATTGTAATCATGCCATGATTTGTTTAAGGGCATCAATTACCAACTGGATAAGAGTACCTAATAACGCTACAAACTACATAATTCGATATCGTAAGAAAAGGTAATGTTATTCTGGAAAAATTTTACTAATTAGTAAGATAATTGGCTGGTTGGCTGTCTAGTTGTATCCTCCTTTCACAACATAAGTGTTATTCTACAGATGTTAATTGTCATTGCGTCACTCTGGGACAACACTTGCCGAGTCCTCTAATTATTGGAGTTCTATCTACAGCAACAGTATTAAGTATAGTTAATGTAAAATTAGAAGATGAATACTAATACAGCTCCGCAAGGGGTTTATCCAAGAATAATCAATCATGTTGCAATTAGCGTTCCTGATCTTGATAAGGCCGTAAACTGGTACACTAAAGTCTTAGGGTTCACTGTGGTAAAACATGCAGCGGAATTTGTTGCAGATAATACAATTAAGGGAAGGGCAGTCAAAGATATACATGGTTCAAGATTGAAGAAAATGAAGATGGCATGGCT
>JARBAV010000040.1 GCA_029237515.1 Nitrososphaerales archaeon | reverse complement strand
TTTACTTAAAACCAAAACCTCTTCAAATTCATACCTCATATAGCCTCTATCGTCGGTTTACAGGGCAGAGACACTGACAACCGTGTTTTATGCCTAACTCACCACATTGAGTATGCCTTTTTGAAAAGCCTGCTATTGACAGTTGCATTATTACCTTACAGGTTTAAGACGTTAAAAACTAGTAGAGCCTGTCATAGACCAGGAAGGTTATCGCGAAACAAATGCAAAGCAAAGTAAAGTAGATTAAATCTTTAATAAGTGCATTATGCATAATAATAATGTAAAGTAACTTCTATAATAAATAAAAAGAGTGAAATAGAAAGAAAAGGAAGGTGATACAAAACTAATTGTTATTCGAATTTGTACTCTACGCATTACCTGGCCTAGCGACAGGTTTCATAGCGGGTCTGTTAATGAACAGAATAGACAAAAAGCATGATGATAGACATTAGTACTTGTTAACCTGTGATAGATAAGTATTATCTCAGCAAATAATGGGTCTAATAGTTTCAATACAACTTATATAAGATTTGTAATATATCATTATGATTTCCTTGTTCTTATCTTTACTATTTGGAAGTATACGGTAACTTAGGAGTTTACAAAAATCGGCGCATCTCTTATTATTCTATTTCATTATCTGAGTTGATATGAAAAGGGCTGTGTCGCTTCCTGTACTTGCTACAATGTTTGTACTTATGGTCTTACAACCAACACTACCGGTCCAAACATCTGAGGCCGCATCTCGGATAACCGTTCCAAGGGATTATCCTACTATACAGTCCGCTATAGACGCAGCAAAACCTGGCGATACAATAAAAGTACTTCCTGGTACATATCCTGAACAAATCACGATTAGCAAGAGCCTTACACTTATCGGTACTGGTGATAAAGTCACCATAATCAAGGCACCAGCGACACTACCTAAAACGAACACAAATGGAGACCCGTATGTTGTGGATATTAATGGCGGTGCCAAGGTCAATATGAAGGGATTTACTGTATCTGGTCCAAGTAGGACATCATGCCCTCTTTCGTTAATCGGAATAAGTGTTATGTTAGATTCAACCCTCAATCTAGATACTTCTTCCATTAGAGATTGTACCTACAATGGCATATATACTGAGGGAGATGCAACCATTATAAGGACCAATGTTAATAACTATCGCGAGCATGGAATCTTTGGTTTCGGCGAAGTCATAACAGTAAAGGTTTCACACAGTAATATAGTTGCAGCCAAAAATTCAGAGGTTGCAGGTACTATTGGAATCTTACTTGTCCTTGCAAAGGGCGTAATCGATCACAACAAAATTAGCGAAAACATTTGTACCGTTTCTGAATGCGGTACAGATTACAGTCAACCTCAATCATATGGAATAGTTACCGTTGCCGCTAGTTCAGGCTCATCAATCACCAATAATGTATTATCAAATAACGATGCCGGCATTGACCTGATCCTTAGTAGTGGGTGTTGCATAGTTGACCGCAACATAATAAGAAACTCGGCTCCTAACGACCTTTTCTTTGGTGTCGTAGTACAAGATGGTGAAAATACGATTAGTAACACGAAAATAAGCGGAGATAAAGTTCTTGTCGGTGTATTGGCCGCTGCATTTGAAGTCGATACAGTTGCCACATTAGACCGTGCTATTATTAAAAATGCAGAAATGCCTACGAAAACAATTTCGGATGGTGCAACAGCGAAAGTTGTCTTCGTGCCAAGATCGGTTATAACCATACAATCAATGTCACCGGCTTCAGTCCCTACATCCCTCCCCATACCATTACCAAACTAGGTTCGTTCAACCGTCAATATCAACAGTATCGATTTACAGAAACTAGTTCAAGAGCAACGAAGTCTACGTGGAATTGTTATCTGTATACTAACAAATCAAAGTTATGATTTTGCTCTAATACTATTCCAGTCAGATTCATGTACGGAAATTATGATACCACATTTATTTAACATGATCAATTACTGTCTCGCATACACTAATTCTATTCAAGTATTGAACTTGGTTTCACCTTAAGAATAGAAAACGAAGCCTCATATAAAAAAGGTAAGATTTAAGGTACCAGATTTCAATTGGTACAACACAATCGCTACACACTTCTAATAATTTGACGCAATCTCTTTACTGAAAATTTCTATTTGCTCGTTAAAGTCATATATGGGCCAAAAATGAATGCGCTTGACTCCGACATTGCAAAGTGTATCTATCTTATTAATACAATGATCAACTGATCCAAATAGTAGTAAGTCTTCTAAATCTTCTGGTCGTCTTCCCAGTGCAGGCGATAATATGTTTTTTACCATTCTATGAACCTTTTCCTTGTCATTATCGATGTATCCAAACATACTCATCATGGAATTTTGAAAAGATTCAGTATCCTTACCATTTGACCTCCTGTAAGATAGAACCGTCTTCCATCTTTCTTTGAATTTCTCTGGTGTAATATTATAAGCAGATGCCATCCAGCCATCTCCATACTTTGCTACTCTTTTAAGACCTGTCTCTGAACCCCAGCTTCCTATTAAGATAGGAGGATGTGGTTTCTGAACTGGTTGTGGCTCCATAGAAACATTCTCCATTTTATAGTAAACCCCATCGAAATTTGCCAATCTCGGTATATCGCTTTCTGTACTCCAAAGTGTCTGTATTATCTGTAAAGCCTCGTCGAACCTTTTCCATCTATCTTCATAGGGTATTCCACATACATCATAGTCTTTTCTGGATGAACCAGGTCCGACGCCTGCAAAGAGTCTGCCAGATGATATAATATCTATGGAAGATAAGGTTCTAGCAGATACAATAGGATTTCTAACAACTATGTTTAAGATGGATGTTCCTAGTTTTATCTTGCTTGTGGTTCCTGCAACTGCAGACAACGTGGCTACAGCATCTAACCAACTTGTGGTAAATACCACATGATCATTTACGCTCAATGAATCATATTCTAATCTTTCTGCCCTTTCTGCAAATGAAAGTATCTGTTCCCTAGAATGAGTAGAATTACCTTCGAGATTCACAACAGGAAGATGTACTCCGAATGCGATGGTTTCCTTCAATAGATGATAAGAACACTGAATATCTTAAAAGTATTCTCGAAATTACTAAACCGTTTAGAACAGATCCTTGTTGATTTACTATGTATTCCTTCAAGTCCTAAAGTAGATAGGTAGCTTCCTTTAAAGAATAAAGGAAGCTAAAGCATCATCTATTCAACGATTCAGTGCTCTAACTGAAAACGTTACCATATGGAGGAAATTCGCGAAGTGTGAAAGAACGATCTTCAAATGTCGCATGGCCCAAACTACTACTTATATTGGAAGGAAAGAAATTCTAGCATGGGGTGGTTATTTATTTCAAAGATCTAGGGTCAAAAAACTCTCGCTTATCGAAGTCGCCAAAATTATTAGCACATGACTTGCGATATATTCTCGACATGAATGACAGCTGTAGTCCTACATTCTCTCTATCTGTTCTGTTCCCTGTGTTCAGGTATGCGGTGGTGAACCCGTTACACTTTGCGCAACTTCGCCTTCAGAAGAGTTCAGTAATGACAATCATGATTACATCGGAAATATT
>JARBAV010000386.1 GCA_029237515.1 Nitrososphaerales archaeon | reverse complement strand
TATATTATCAGCTTTCGAATCCAACTGGTTTTGAGCATCTTTTTACAGAGTGGAATTCATTTTCAAGAATCGATGTTACCCGTCAAATACACAATACGAATCAATCTCAAAGCTTAGATACATCTGGAAGGTCCAGAGCTTTGGCTGCTATTGCAATAGACGCCGATGCAGACACACCAGTGATACGTTGGAATGGGACACCACAGGATCTGGAGTGGATTAAGCACTACATGGATTTCTTGCCTTATGAAATTTCAGAAACTAACTCAACCTTGGTAATCGGTAGTGGAGGAGGTGAAGACGTTCTTGTATCATTGGCCGGAGGGTCAAGGAATGTGACTGCTGTTGAAATTAATCCGTTAATTATTGAAGCAGCAAAACGGTTTGGCCCTGCCGCTGGCAACTTGTATGACCGTGATCAAGTCGAATTAGTAATAGATGAAGGGAGAAGATATCTAAGTGGTACTGATTCAAGATTCGACCTCATTATGGTTAAGTTAGTAGATTCATGGGCAGCTCAACTTGCAGGTGGATACGCATTGTCTGAGAACTACCTATACACGGTAGAAGCATTCCAGCAATATTTTGAACATCTGAATAAAGAACATGGAATGTTGGTAATGATACGATGGAACATAGAATTGCCGAGGTTGATACCTTTGATCTATGAATCTATTCGGGAATTTGGAAATGAATCACCGATCGGGACAAGAAATAGGACTGAGGCTAGTGTCTTGAAGGAAAATCAAGAGATTCTAAATAAGATAATCATACTGGAAAATAAACCCGGCCTTTATTTTCTCCCTTCAAGTGAAGGATCTATTTATCCCGTATTGGTAATGATAAAAGATAGTGCCTTTACAAAAGAAGAACTGGAATATGTGAAACAGAGAGTTTCAGACAGAAATGCTACAACAATCTTGCTGCCCAGTGATTACTTGCAAACTGAATATGAAGAAGCTCTGACAAACAATTTGGGATCGATTGGGTTTCTTGAGGGAAATGAAAATTCAAGCTTTTCTTCTCTTCCCTCACCCACTGATGATTCTCCTTTTTTCTTCGCAAGGGAAAGAGTCCCATCACAACTAATAGTATTACTCGCCACTGTACTTATTCTCTCTGGTGTCTTGTTTACTATTCTAATTTATTATTCTAAGTTAAACAAGATTGATTTGGTATCGGTTCTGCTGTCAAGGAGGTACTATTTAGTTTTTGCCACTTGTATTGGGTTTGGTTTCATGTTCTTTGAAATCACTTTGATCCAGAAATTTCTACTAATCCTGGGAACGCCAGTCTTAGCATTAACCGTCATTCTCTTCTCGATATTGGTTGCTACTGGAATGGGCTCTTACGCCAGTGGAAAGCTATTTCCCACGAGGCCTGATAAGGCCATTCTGATTTCTATCCCATTGCTAGTCATATTAACCATAGGTTACTATATCTTCATAAATGACATAATTTATCAGAGTATAGTTCTGCCCATCTATGAACGAATCACACTTAGTGTCGTCCTTCTTAGCCCATTGGGTTTTCTAATGGGGTTCCAGTTTCCATCCATTATTCGCTTAGCAACTGCTTACAAGAGAAAGTATGCGGATGCGATACAGAGTCAAATTGAGACTAGTAGTAAATTTGCTGAATCAGATAGGCCTTCATCTGATGATATCAATGGACCTGATGAACACATAGTTACGCTAATTTGGGGTGTTAACATTATTGCCTCGGTTCTAGGTTCAGTCCTAGCAGTAATCTCCTCGATGGTGGTGGGGCTTAACAATACTATGCTTGTGGGTATGGGGTTTTATATGGGCGCATTTGTGACTATGTTTTTAATTTCGTATGTACGTCGTGATTAATAGGCCAATTATTGGATATGCTCATACTTGTGCCAGCTATCGAAAAAAAAATTCGTCAATTAAATCAAGGAGAAATTTTCTTAAGCAGTTCCTGCGCAAATGTCTGTAGGGAGTACGACGTTATAATGTGACAGGTGGATTTGTTGTAAGAATGGCTAGCCGAGTTATATCCTTCAAAATTATGACTAATAATTGAAATATCTGGCAAGTTTAAAAAGAGCTTCAGAAAGGTGATCTCGTCGTTCATTTTTATATAATTGC
>JARBAV010000385.1 GCA_029237515.1 Nitrososphaerales archaeon | reverse complement strand
TTTATCTTTCTTCAAATGCAAATTGCTTGTCTTGCCGTCAACAGTACTCATACCAGGGAGCATTTGATCTTCGTTAATATTTAATGTTATTTTGAATATCACTTTTCAAAAAAATAAGTGACACCTTGTACGAATAAATCATTTTAGTTCGCTAGCAAAAGCCAATCGAACCTAACGATTACGAAAAAAGTCGTTTTCAAATATTAATATACAATGGTCATTTTCGAAATATCTACTTTGGGTTTTGGAAAAGAGAGATTCATACTTTCAAGAGTATGAACCAGGATTGTTGCTACTACAATATTTCTAAACCACTTGAAATTAGAAGGTATAATATACCATGGAGCCCATGATAGACTGCATCTATTTAGCACATCTTCATAAGCCTTCAAATATTCATCCCACTGCTTAAGTTCTTGAATATCCTTTTCAGTAATCTTCCAACGTTTCTTTGGATCTTTCAATCTACTTTCTAACCTTTTCTTTTGTTCATCTTTACCGATATGCAAATATAGTTTGATTATTTTGATACTATTTTCAGATAAATACTGTTCGAAATCATTAATCTGTTTATATCTCTGAGACCAGATCGAAGGTAGAATAGTGTTGTGTACGCGTACTTCTATAATGTCTTCGTAATGCGAACGGTTGAAAATCATAATTTCTCCTTTGGAAGGGAGTGCTTTGTGCACTCTCCAAAGATAATCATGACCAATCTCCTCAGTCGTCGGTTCTCTAAACGATACAACTCTGCAGCTCTGCGGGTTAAACGCTTCCATAACATGTCTTATTGTACTACCTTTTCCAGACATACTGATTCCTTGCAGAATTATTAATAACGCTTGGCTTTTGTCAGCAAAGAGCTTGTATTGCAAGTGAGAAATGCGATTAGTTAGATCTGCGAGTTGGGCTTCTGCCTGCTCCATTTTTCCAATCTCCATTTTTCCAGAATCTGCATCAAATTGGCGCAGTTTGACACGAGTTCGAGGTTTAACTAAAAACATATTGATATCTATGGTCAAATCTTTGCTGATTGCCTTCGTGGCATGCATTTAGCTCTTTTTAGCTTAAGAATGTTGCTTCTATTATTGCATTCATTTTAAATCATTCCTTGCTCCCTACTACGTATTCTTCATGGTTAAGAGACTGCAATAACTAATGCCCACTATCGCCAATAACTATCTTATCTTAACTGCTATCTTCACACTACTCAAAGGCATTACGAGTCTTGCTTAATATACCTTGGCAAATTTCCCTGATTTCATGATGAGCTACTACAATAACAAATCATATTTTTAATACTTGACAATCGAGGAAGGTCGAGTTCTATACTCACTGGAATGGAATAAAAATTAGGGCTAAATCATGACTGGACCAAATATAGGTTTCTATATCTGAAGTGGAATATTTCAATAGATAAATACTACGAAATCTTATGCAATACCATTTGACTACAGTAGTAGAAAGGAAATCTCAACAAGACCAAAATAAGTCACTTATAAGGGAGTTTATAGATGAGATTTTCAACAAGCACAACTTATCATCCATTGAAAAATTCGTCAGCAAAGGTTCTATAAAAGGTATTCCATATGTAAGTAGTAATAATGATGATGAAGGGTTTAAACAATTTGTTGCTGATTTCTTTAAGGCATTTCCCGATTGGCATACAACCATAGAACACATAATTGCAGAAAATGATCTTGTTATGGTATTTCTTAGAGGCTCTGGTACACATAAAGGAAAATTTCAAGGATTTCCTTCAACACGCAAGTCAGTGAACATCAGATCTGCGCATCTATATAAATTAAAAGATAAAAAAATTATAAGACACTGGGGCGTAGTCGATCAATTGAATTTCTTAAAGCAAACGGGAGTCTTACTTTCTGAACGTGTAAATGAGGAAATTAGGGATGCTAAAATGGTATGGATCCGTGATTATTCATTGAAGTAGTACTTACTAGTAATCATATTAGCTGTATTGGGTTGTGATGGGAAACCTTCTCTTTCGGAGTTATTGCTGGATTTGATACGATTGCAATAATTGCGCTTAGTTCATGCATCATCTATTTATTTCTCTTGAGTTACGAAATACTGCATCCAGAGCTGCCATGCCGCGAATGCGGCCATAGCGGCGGTCATAGTGAAAGTCACGTATTCGATTACTTTGTGCCAGAATCTGTTTTGTTTTCTAGTTATTTCTTGTACTAACATTGCCTTAGAGATTATGTTCATCGCAACAAATACTACTTTATCTCTTAGAAGGTTTAATGCGCTCGATTCTGTGTTCCACTACTATGAAGATAGCATTGCTTTGATACGTGCATTGCAGTGCAGTGCGGACACAATGACTATAAGAATCATAACCCGAATAGCAATAGTAGACCTCTTCCTGTGGTCTTTCCATAAACTTGGCAGGTCGCTTGGTTTCTAGACATCGACGTGCATTTCCAGGCGTCCGCCAAAACTTGTGGATGGCTTATGATTGTGAGTCCGAACCCTAATCTTATTTCATATTTGGAAGATTAAATGTGCGAGTAGAACAAACCTTAGATTTAGCAAAGTAATCACATCACTGCATGGAGCCACAGCAAAAACTGATGATTATAATATATTACTATTGATTCTGTTGAGCAACCCTTTGAACTCTTCTGTGTTATTTAAAGAATCTCTAATATTGAAAGCTGGCTCAAAATAGATACAGAGGAAAGTCTCGATGCTTACATTTAGAGGTGTAATTACTAATCTAACACTATCGTCGCTGCTTCCTGATATCTCAAAATATGGTAATGATTCATTAATGCTCCCAGTTACATGAGAGCCAAATTTATTCTTATGATCTTCTAAGTGCACTATACATTTTCCTATTACCCACAAGAAATAATCGGAATAGAATAGATACATGTTCCTATACTTATAGAAAATTTCGACTAGGTCATCAAGTTTTGAATTATCAATATGAGTCAGGGTTCTAGCAGTGTCTGTAGGGTTATCAGCCGTATTGCTGAATGAAATACTCCTGCATTGCCCTGCAAGTAATTTCCCATTTTGATCTACCATGCCTACAAACCTTACACGCCAATCCATCCCAATTATCAAAGAAAACATTTCGTTCAACACTTCGCGTTCTTTTGCATCTATTATGTGCCGATCCTTGAATAATGGTTTACCCTATATGTGAACTCTGCTTACACTGTAATGCATTGCGTTATTGCAGCAAGTGATGATTGCAAATTTAAAGTACCTGTATGTGCTTTTGATCTTGACGATAAAATGATCTCTGACACAGTATAATAGAAGCTTTCATGGTTTAGCTTTTTCTGTTTCTTCAGAGCTGCTATTGCTGTTCTACTTCCGTTCCTCTCTATTCTGTTTCTCATACTCTAGTCAAGAGATCTAATCAATATGGCTCGATGGTTTCATAGATGGTTGCATAGCTGTAGAAGGTAACATACGAGATGTGCATAAATCAGCTGCCGATGGATAAGAAACAAATAAAATCCATGAATCAGCTATAATTTCAATCTTGGTAAATCATTCCAGAGCAACTTAGAGATTTTATACTATTTCTACCATGGAATAATCTGTACGAGCGGATTCTATCACCTGACTGAGACTGGAAAGATGAAAACTGATGATGCTTCTGAAATGATTGTTTGGATTGACCCACTAAATACTGGTCACAATCATTCTAGCCTCATTAAAAGCTTTAATATTTATACTACTATTGATCTCAACAGTATGCCCGGTCTTCATAAAATTAAATGCATTAGTTGTGGCACTATGTTTATGTCTGAAACAAACACTGCCGAAAAGTGTCCAGGGTGTTCGGAACAGATTCAAGACAATATGCAACATGGAAGTACTAGCCGTAGGCGCGGATAAAGTCACTTGTTGAAAACAGCTTAGTC
>JARBAV010000384.1 GCA_029237515.1 Nitrososphaerales archaeon | reverse complement strand
TTTCAACAGAATTTATTTTTGCGTTACTCAATCCGTAAAATGGATTGTTCTCAACAATAACCGCAAGTACATTTCCAGATTGATTCTCTGACATTAGGACTAAAATAATTAACAATATAGTCATATGTTGTACATGTCTTTTTGACAAAAAATGCGTTAATGCATTAAAGCACTCTAGCTTATCTTTACTTATAGTGTATGTCTCTAGTTTTGTACCATTATTATAGATTTAAAATAAAACAATTGGTGTATCTAAAGAAGTAATCTAAAAAAAAATAAAAAAGTAAAGGTACTTCGTTGATTCGAATTTACTATGCTACTCGTTACCAGTATCGTCTGCAGCTTCTTCGGCGGGCTCCTCTCCTTCTGCATGTTCTGCACCTTCTCCTTCTGCATGTTCTGCACCTTCTCCTTCTGCATGTTCTGCACCTTCACCATGCGCTTCGTGGGTACCCTTCATAATTTCATTTATTCCTACTACTACCGAGGATGAAGGACCGAAACTAACATCATCTTGTGTGGGGTTTTGTATGGCTATATCAGTGATAGTAGCACTCGCATTACCGTTGTGATCTGATGCTAGGTCTACGTGGTAGAGACAAGCAGTTCCTGGAGTTGATAACTCACTCAATAGTTCAAAATCTGCGGCGGTAAGATTTGGAGCGGCCCCAATAAGTATCTTGATGGGAGATTCTGAATTCTCGTCACATGGTAGTTTCGCCGCTACATGCCCATTCATTATGATGTACGGAGTAGTATCATATATGTGAATAAAATCGTTCGCAGCTAGCGTCTTTCCTTCCAGTAAAACCGTTTGTGAATCTCTGACAACATTAGTTTCTTCGGAGTGAGTTGCTTCCTCCTCTTCCGTCTGAGCGTTTGAAATATTGAAGTTGCTCACAAAGAGTAATGTGGACATTACTGTCGCCATCAAAAACAATCTTTGGGCAAATACCTTGTGTTTCATATCTGTCAAACTATGCTGTCACATAAATGAATTCTGGTACACCAATCGAACAAAATATCTTGTAGTAGTTTCATCCAATACAATGAACTTGCACGCCATCGATTCCTGTACCACAACCATATTATAACATATTTACAAGCATATAGCTGTTAAGTTGATTGCAATCACAAAACTTGTCAGCACTAGTTTACTAACAACGTTGCTTATTTTTTCATACTCGTTAGCTCCAATAAACGCCCATGTCTTCTCAGGCGATGAAAGCTCATCTTTTATTTCATTAGCCGATCAGATAAAATCGGCATTAATGGCGATAGGTCAGAATAATTCATCCGATATGGATGCACCGAAGGAACATGGCAGATACGCGAGAATGCTTCTAAATGATAGCATATTAAAAGAAATCAATGAGAAAAATGAAAGACTTGCAACAGAGTTACCACGAGCTTTGGATTTGCTGCAGAATATTTCAGAAAAGTCAGACCTAAATAATAACATTACCAGAGTGTTAGATCTTTTATCGGAAACAATAGACTCTAGAGTTGAGAAAGCACAATTGGAAAATACAACGATACAGGCTCTGGCCGTGGCAGGAGATGTAGATAAAGTCTTTAAAGAATACAGCGCCGCATTTAATCAGACTGCACCTGAGATGGCTATGAACATGAGTAACATGGCTATGAACATGAGCATGACTCGTGACAACGAAACCAACATAGAAATCCCAACGATCATGGAGGCATATGACCGCGCTACCGTACTAGTAAATGTCACTATTGATCGATTTGAAGCTGAGTTAAAGGGAAAATCAGAAAACGTTTCCTCAGAAGAGAATGCGCTCAGTGGGCTTGAGCATCTTAGGGAAGTCATCCAGAATAAAGAACGCCCAACTGATCTATTGGGAATTGTTCATGGCGAGATTCACCCCAATTTACAAATCGCTTTTGGATTGGAGCTTGCTAAGGCGATGTCAGGACAAAACAATTCAAGTCATTCCACTCAACATCAAACAAAGACGTAAGTACTATCAGCTCAATTCGTCCATAAGGTCAGAATAATCGTTTACTAACTTGTCCACCGGACTCTCAACATACTTTGATAATATGTTTTCTATCGTTGTCTTATCTGCGATGTAATAAAATCTAGATGGATAACTCTTTTCTGAAATTCCTCCAGTTCCTTTTTTTAGAATCCCTGCGTCAGTTAATCTTTGTAAATGCCATGATACTGTGGATGGAGCCCTATTGGTATTTGTTGTCAATTCATTGAACGTACAACTCTCCACTTTCAATAACGAATCGATAATTTGTCTTGAAACCGGATTTCTTATACAACCAATAATTTTGGAAACTTCTGTATCTAGATTTATTGGAAAATATCGAGTAACAGATCTTTTTCTTTCAACCGCGATACGTTTCTCGCTTTCAAGCTCACCAAGATGATAGGACAATACACCATTGGATGAATCGGTTAAACGCAAAAGCTCCCTGTATCTGATACCTGGGGACAAGTGAATATACTTCAAAAGCTTCTCTTGGATCTTGTGTAAATCGCTCCGAAAATGATTGGGACCTGTAGCGTCTGATTCTAGCGAAAATGAATTCAATTCTAGTTCACCTTTAATACTCCAATTCCAAACAGAGTGATCATTAATAAGAGAACGATATGCGAAAGTTCCACATTGATGGTTGGAACTATGGGCGCATCAATATTGCCAGTAGCGCTGAGTAACATGAGTCCTTCCAAAATTGCCAGGGTGATAAATCCAAACGCCATGAACATTAATCTGGCTCTGCCGTCTCTGGCATATGCTGCAACTGAAATATAGGAGAGGAAAATAGCTAAGGTTAAACTAGCAATATGTAATATGATATGATATATCATTTGTTGATGGGTTATGTGAGAAAAGGTAACAGGAATAGTTCCGACGGATACAACGACAGCAATTAATGCAAACAATTTGACTTTTGTGAATGAAAATTGCGCCTTTCTGTCCTCTAGTTGCATACAGCTCATGCAATATATGACAATTTATACTAATTGGTACAACTATAGAATTTAGACCAAAGTCCATCGCCACAATTCGAAGCAATCTAATTTATACAGGCCTAGTACAATCGTCGAATGTACCAGAATCGATATTTACCCCAGATGATTAGGACGGATAAGGCTGCTTGTGAAAGTAGTGCTTGATTCATTGATGGATTAGGAATGTGCTTATCCATTTCCTAATCCATTTGTTATATGTGACAAAATAGGAACGTTATATTTTCTATAACTATCTTCATAAATTGCCTGTTCAGTGTAAGTGATTAATACTCCAATCTGCTAATGCTTAATTGAGGATGGGATAATGTTTTGAATTATTTCGATTATTGTACCAGAGAGGTTAAATAAAACTCAATTGATTGTTTCACAATGGAAGTCAAGACAAAACTAACAATTATTTCAATTTTGGTTTCGATAATGTTTGGTAGCCTATATTCAGTAACCATGCAAAACGTATTTGCACATGAAAGTAGACTATACTCAATTGGTAACAAAGATTATTGGATTACCGTTGGTTCAATCGGAGAACCTGTATTTGTAGACGACAAATCTGGTGCTGAAGCCTTCATTAGTACGGCCGATCCAGCAAACCCACTAGATAGCGATTCCAATGGTACAAAAATGATGGAGGGATTGGAGAAGACCCTTAAGTTTGAAATATCTGCTGGAGATAAAAAGAAAGTTTTTGAAATTGAACCTGCTTGGAATGACCCTGGGCATTATGAGGCCGTTTTCTATCCAACGGTAGAAACAACATACAATTATCGACTCTTTGGTACAATAAACAATGTTTCAGTATCCTTTGATTTTCAATGTCAAACTTCGGAAGGTGAAGGCCAACAAGAAAATTCTACAAAACAGATATCAGAAGGAGTAACACAAAAGGCTCAGCGTGGAGGTTTTGGTTGTATCGATTCAAGGGCTGATGTTGGATTTCCAGAACCTTATGTATCAAATAACGAACTAGTCCATATGATAAATAAAACAAAGGGTAACTCGACTATTGAATAGCATGTCAAATACTGTAAAGTAAATACCAGAACAATTCATGTAAAGACAAAATTATCAATTGAGTCATTTTCTTTTCTTTAATGGAATAAAATCATCATCGATTGTTCTTTTATCCCTATTTATCATGTACACCTTCTTAGTCGTTACTCTATCCAATACGGTGTTCGTTTATGGTCACGCCATCCCTGACACTTATAGCCTCGAACCAAATTCTGTTATTGAAAAGCAAGTATCGTTTCCTACCAATATCTATATCATATTTTCTGAAAGACCGGACCCCAAGATTAGTTACATCCACGTTGCAGATAGTGCCGGCCAGAGAATCGACAATGACGATTTTAATATAATTGGTCAAAATGGCAGGCAGGCAGCTGTGACTTTGGATACAAGTCTGATTAGGGATGGGATATACTCTATTTCCTGGCAAGCGTTGTCTTTGGATGACGGTCATGTGGCAAAAGGGACCTACGTTGTGGGTGTTGGAGACCTAACGGGAAATCAAGGATTGCCTAAGGACACTCAACATGAAGAACAGTTTTCTCCAACGCTTGCAATACTTAAAGGACCAATCATAATAGGTGAAGTCGTTGTCTTGGGAGCAGTAATTTCACAGTTGTATCTTTGGAATGATTTTAGTCGACTTGGATTAGGGTCGGCAATTCATTCACTTTCGAAAAAAAGGATTCTTGTTCTAGTTGCAAGTTCATCCATTGTTATGGCCATTTTCTCCACCACACTATTAATGTACCAAGCGGTCCTTATATCAGAAAAGGAATCAAATTATTTTGAAAAATTGTCAGAGCTTTTCTTTCAAACAAGTAACGGACTTTTGTGGATTTTAAAGCTAGTTTGCTGCATTGTGTTATTATCCTCTATTTATTTTTACAATAAAATTCCGCCAGGCGCCTCTAAAAATAATAAATTAATATCTACGAATGGCGGAACTGCATCGCTATGTATTTCACTAATTGCTATCGGCACATTTATTGCTGTAAATAGTTCCACGAGTCACAGTAGTTCGGTAGAGGGATGGTCCCAATTAGGGATTGTTATGGATTTTATACACACTGCAATAGTTTCCGTATGGATCGGTGGATTGGTTTACATCTCATATGTATTTTTTCCAAACATTTATCGCATTACAGACACTGTTTCAGAGAAAATTCAAGTTCAGCAAAAAGAACAAAAATCTGTAGAATTAATTACGTTGGCAAGGTTTTCTATTTTGGGAACGATTTCGATAGGCATTATCACCTTAACTGGCCTTTTTTTAGCTTGGCTACATATTCACTCCGCTGGAGAATTGATAGGCTCTGATTACGGTAAAACATTGATTGTTAAACTTTCTATCGCTCTCCCAGTTATCATATTGGGGGCAATCCATCAATTCTGGATAACGAGAATTTCTAAAACACTGTTTGTTAAAAAAGATTGTAAAGAAATACAAAACCTGAAAAAATTTAATCTAAGATCTCCCTCCACTCTCAAGTCAACGATAAGAATTGAGGCGATACTAATGCTATTTCTTCTATCTGCTGCTTCTCTTTTGACAGTAACTTCTCCTCCCACACAAGATAAGCAAGTGATGCATGGCGCGATGTCAGACGAATCAATGCCGACAGGTATTCCACATGTCTTTTTCCAAACTCTTGACACTCAGGGAGTACCTATTAATTTTCTTGTAGCACCATTTGCTGTCGGTTTTAATAATTTCACAGTTAATTTTTTGAATGAAAATCAAAACATTAGCAAAATTGTAAATGTATCAATTGAACTTAAGAAAACTGATTTGAGCCTAAGTACAATAAAGGCCAATTTAGAACGCCATAATGACACTGCCTTTTCAGCCTATGGTGGATATTTGAGCCAAGAGGGTAAATGGGATCTGAAAATAACGGTCCAGAGATCTGATTCGTATGATCTAAACTATAGACTTGGACTATCAATAAATGATTCGGCGGATATTGGAGATAATGATTCTATTAAACAGACCGGGCCTAACAAATCTGGTAACAAAGAAATGATATCTGAATTCACTCCATGGGTGATATTATTATCCGTAGTTCTTATCGTAATGACGGGATTATTCTCTATTAGTGCATATAAAAGATTGAAGGCCATCCAAGGACAGCTAGGTTTACAAAAGTAATATGTTTGCGATGAATCTGATAGGTAAGAAGAGAAAATTTCTGATCTAATTATAATTTTACTTTTGTAAGTTAAGAAATGGAATTTGTAATTGTTCGCTCTATTTAATGCTCGGTTGGACGTGAAGGTCGAAGGTTTCAACAACAAGTTTGCAAAATATAGTATTGTCACTTCGCTATTGAAACTGTGTACCATATTGGTGATTTGTATCTAAAAACGGTCCCATTATGTGAAATGATCCCGTGGTTGCATAACCTTTTCACCCGCGAAATCAGGACCCCACGTTGTAAGTCCACGCGTAGCATTTGTTGAATGATTCGGAATGTTGAATTTGTTATCTCGAATTTTGAAA
>JARBAV010000383.1 GCA_029237515.1 Nitrososphaerales archaeon | reverse complement strand
AGAATTAAAACAAGCCCCATCATGAGCAAGTCTCCTAATAAGCATAACAAGATCTTCATGCGAGTGGAGCCATTAAACGAGGATATTATCGACATGATAAGGATCGGGCAAATTAGGGAAGATATGGACAAGAAGGAAATGGCTCGTCTCCTTCGTGAAAAAGGATGGAGTGCAGATGAAGCACGCAGCGTAGCTGCTCTAGACGTAACTGGGAATATGCTTATTGACGAGACAAAAGGTGTTCAATTTATTCAAGAATCCATGGATTCCATTAAGTCAGGATTTGACGATGTGACACATTCTGGACCAATAGCACATGAGACTGTAAGAGGAATCAAATTTGTGTTGCATCACTTTGTTCCTCACGAGGACCCAGCTCATAGAGGGTTAGCTCAATTAATGCCTGCGACACGTAGGTCCATGCTTGGCTCGATGTTGATAGCAGATCCCACATTGCTAGAACCGATTCTTGGTATCGAGATAAAATGTCCTCAGGAACAGATTGGTACTGTAGCAGGAATACTCTCAAGTAAGAGAGGCAAGTTAATTAACGTGGATCAGAAGGGACTTATCACAATTATTCAAGGCGAGGTTCCTGCATCTGAAACATTCGATCTCTCTGAAGTTATGCGTGGTGGTACTGCAGGGAAAGCTTTGTGGAGCACCTATTTTAAATCCTGGCAGCCAGTGCCCCAATCTATCTTGAAGAGTCTAGTTGCAGACATAAGAAAGAGAAAGGGTCTAAATCCGGAGCCACCAAATCCAGACGAATTCATAGATAAAGAATAACAAATTTTATATTTTCGGATTAAGGTATAATTTTTTGCCAAGTCATTCAATTCTGTAATTTTGTCCAAAGGTCTTGTTCAAGAAAACAAATGACCCGAACAATACGAATAGCTAGTTTTTAAGTTGCGGCTAATACATTAGGAGATTTATTACCTAAGAATATGATAATCAGTCCATTCCTATACGTATGCTATACATTTTGAATGTTTGCGTGGCTCCCAATAGTTATAAGCGATAAAATCAATTCCTTTCTCAAAATGAAACTTGATCATCCCAGGTATACAGAGAGATTTGGGGCAATTAGTTTACACGGTGTACAGCGTGTATACGAGTTAGATTCTGGCTTTAGCAATGGGAGGCCCACATCGGAGACGATTCGAAGTATTGGAAATGAAGAAATCTCTGAAATAGAGAAAAAAATGGCAATTGTAATCCCGATTAAGGGCGAACGTCTAAAACTTCTTGAGGGTGTATTAAGTGGCATTCCACACGATTGCCTTACGATCATTGTTTCAAACAGTCCCAGACAACCAGTCGATAGGTACAAATTGGAAAAAGAGGCATTGGAGCAGTTTAACCGCTTCGTTGGTAAAAACGCATTGATTTTGCATCAGAAAGATCCTGGACTTTCAGATGCGCTAAAAGAAGTTGGGTATAACAGCATATTTGGACCAGATGATATAGTTAGAAACGGCAAAGCTGAAGGCATGATTACCGGGATGCTTCTTGCTAAGATGGCCGGAAAGGATTACGTTGGTTTTATTGATGCAGATAATTATGTTCCTGGAGCGGTTAATGAATATGTTAAGATCTTCGCATCAGGGTTAGCCATGTCTAATAGCCCGTATACGATGGTTAGGATTTCATGGATCTATAAACCAAAAGTTTCGGAGAGTGGTCTGTACTTTTCCAAGTGGGGGAGAGTCTCTGAAATAACTAATCAATATCTTAACTCTCTGGTTTCATATTATACAGGCTTCGAGACCGAAGTTATGCGTACCGGGAATTCAGGTGAACATTGTATGTCAATGAAGCTTGCCGAATTGCTTACTTATTCATCTGGCTTTTCAGTAGAACCTTATGAAATAGTTAATGTCCTGGAAGAATTTGGCGGAATTTTACCCACAGAAAATCAAGAGGCAATGGATAAAGGAATTGAAATTTCTCAGGTAGAAACACGCAATCCTCATTTTCATGAAGAGAAAGGAGATGACCACATCAAGGAAATGTTCTTCGGATCACTTGGCTGCATATATCATAGCAAGATCTGTCCTCCGAGGTTGAGGGAAAAAATCATAGAAGAATTACGAAATAGAACTATGTTAGAAGAAGGACAGGAAATAGACACTCTAAGAAAGATCAGTCCATTTAACAAGATTGATATGCGACAATTTGCAAATATACTGCATGAAAGGGCTTCGAGCCTGATTCATTTTGTATAAACGACTAATGAAGCAGATCACCCTAGATTGAAAACATTCTTGTTGGTGTTAAACTGCTAACTCCTAGTTACGAATTAGTTTTCTTGTTCTAATCATTATGTTAATGTATGGCTCTCAAGCTCAGGTTGATGTGAACTTTATGCTCCTTGCTCGCAGTAACAGTAACAATTAGAACAGACATGACTAATAGATAAGAGATATTTTTCAAATACCGTTGACGGAGTCACTCAGAATCAGAATCATGATACCAAATGGTTTGTATTGATTGAAGTTTTGTTACATAGTTATGTAGCAAATAGTTGCAATTGGCTTTAATATCGGCTAAGATAATTGTTCAGATATGCGTTATCATGATCTTTCAGAGATGAATTTCAATATTTCTAAGAGACAGGAAAAATTCTTATCAAAAGTCGATAACGCATCCAAATTATTGCGGGAATATGAAGAAGAGTGTTACCTTAAAGGAAGAATTAACGATAGAGTTGTACCAGTTTTCAAAAATATTGGAATGCTAGGCTGTCCAATCTCTACAATATATGGGGGTCTGGGCTACGACTTTCTTACCTACTGTCTTGCGTTGGAAAGGATTGGAGAGGAGGGAAGTTCTGTTAGAACATTTCTATCAGCTCACATTTCAATTGGTCAGCTGGTACTCCAGGGGTGGGCTAACGAGGCACAGAAAAAAGAATACCTTCCCCATACCACAAGAGGGGAAAGCATAATGGCATTTGCCCTTACTGAACCTAATGCTGGCAGCGATCCATCTTCCATGGAAATGGTATTTGAAGAGAAAAGCGATCACTACGTTCTTAATGGAAGGAAACATTGGGTTGGTAATGGAACGATTGCCGACCTGTTGACTACATATGCTAAGGAACGGAACAGTAAAGATGGACGCGGAAACGGAAGAATTTCCTCTTTTATAGTAGATAAGGATTGTCAAGGGATAAGGCGAAAAGAGATCAAGAATAAAATGGGTCTCCTCACAGTAAAAAATGCTGAACTTCTTTTTAGAAATTGCATTATTCCTAAGAAAAACCTCTTAGGGCTGAAAGGACAGGGTCTAAGCATAGCTTACAGCGCACTGATCGATGGTCGTCTGAGTGTCGCGGCGGGAGCCATAGGTGTCATTAAAGATTGTTTGGCTGAATCGATCCGTTATTCCAAAATCAGAACTCAACACGGAGGCCTTCTAGGTAAAAAGCAACTTATTCAAGACCATCTTGCAAAGATGGTAGTGAGTCTAGAGAGCTCCAAATGGTTAGTTTACCGTGCAGCTATCACTCGACAGCATTTACATGATTATGTCGAGAATTTTAAGAAGGACAATATGGACTGGCAACTAAAGTTGAATAAATCCGACAAGAAGTACATCCGATTAAGAAACCAGGCAGATAGAATTTCTACTATATCTAAGTTCTATGCTAGCAATTGCGCGTTAGATGCCGCTAATCGCTCAGTTCAAATATTTGGTTCAGCAGGATACACCAAAAAATCCAGGGTTGCAAGACACTTTTTGGATTCCCGTGCAATTACAATCTATGAAGGTGCAAATGAGGTGCTGGCACTCAAGATTGGCTCACAAAGCTTGGGCAACGATTTTAAAGCATATTAACAGTCGTTGATTTCTGAAAGTATAAGCATGGATTTTCTAAAGGTGTTAAGCAAAAAGTCAGTACGAAGCATTCAACTACTGTATATTCTTTCAATATTAATGACGTCTGTTCGTGTCACATGTATTCGCCTTTGAATTAATTTTTTCGCGATATGTCATTAATTGTTACAATTTTTCTTGTTCTATTTCTTAACCCCCTTCATCTTCGAGGATTTATGAGAAATCGTGCTTTTAGGGTGAGTGCTTAGTTCATTTAACAATCCTTTGCCTAACTAGATTCGACTCCTGACCATACATTTGCAAAGAAAGTCGACCAATCCAGTACCTCTTTTACTTTAAGGATAATTCGTGCTCAAGGTGGAGGTTGCTGTACATGTAAGGCTCTTCTGTTGATATTGAACAGTCTAATTGAACGTTTTGAACGAATCATGGAAAAATCCCATAGGGTAAATTATTCTGGTATCTTAAACAAAGATGTGGTCAACTGCATCGTTCAGTTGCTTTGAGCGTGAACTTCATTGAACAGTGGTGAAAATCTGTTAACGGTTAACAATTCTGTAAATGGCAATGCATGTTTGTTAACGAAATCTGTAACAGCAGTTAACAGAGGAATCGGAACCAACAAGCGGTCAGTCAACGATAATATCTGGGAAATTGAGGGTGGGTATGACGATTTAATGCCTGATTCAAAGATGGCACAATATCAAGAACAACTGTGAAGTCAACATGGAAACGGGATATTGCTGTAACTATCCAAATACTGAATTGTTAGAATCTGGATAGCTGGTTTTCATAAGGACCTGATAAGAAAATAAAGCTATTTTGGGACAAATGGCTTACCGGTAGCTATTTACAATTAGATTGGCGGGAAATGGTCTAGAAATAGTGCTTGAAACTGCGTTCTTTGTAGAATTAGGCTAAATTTACTTAGCGATCTTTTGCTTTACTATCAGCTCTCTATTGTATATTTCCACAAATAAAATCAACCATCATTTTGAAGAGGTTCTAGGATCTAGTCACAATGAGAAAATGCGGCTACTTGCCAAACGCTTTCTTAAAATTGAACAGAGTCAGGGTGAGCTAGTCAATCTTTTTATTAGTTACTTGTGGATCATGCTCAATAATGAAAATTGCTGTAGTTGGGATTGGTGTTGCGGGGGCATACATCATGAACAAACTCAGTCAAGATGGGGATAACACAGTAAAGGGTTTTGAAAGAATGCCAGAGTCAAAACATGATGCGGTGTGCGCTTGGGCAACGTGCGAAAACGTAATGGCTGATCTAGTAAAGGAATGCGGTTTGGATTTTAGCATGTACGTTCTCCATAAAGGTAAAAATATGAAGGTCGAATTGATGGATGATAGTATTGACATCAAGTTAAGAGGAATGGTTGCTTATGATAAATTACAGCTCATTAAAGATATGGTACGTGGTACTGACATAGAGTTTGGAAAGGTGCCAAGAAAGGAGAACTTAGAATCTGATTTTGATCTTATTGTAGATTCTACAGGATTTCATAGGAATTATTTGCCTAAAGTAAGTAACGAGACTTGGATTCCATGCGTACAGTACAAAGTGAAATACGATCGGAATAGAAATCCATATGATGACTTTTACTTGAAGGCATTTTCGAGTATGTCAGGTTACTTTTGGTATTTCCCTCTTGGTAATGGATATGCACATATAGGGGCCGGTGATTTCGGACGTAAGTACACGATTGGATTCCTGGACGATTTTTTGAACACGCATGAATGCGAAATCATTCATAAAGTAGGCAGACCAGTTAGAATAAGCCCCCCTTCTCTATGTGAACCGTTTTCGGATGGCAGAAAAACAATCGGGGTAGGTGAATCGATTGGTACCGTTTATGCATTGTTAGGTGAAGGGATCGTCCCATCTACATGGTGTGCACAATTATTTGTAGAGCATCTAAATGACTTGAAACAATACAGAAATGCAGTATTGAGGAAATTTGATATTTACTCGTTGGTCCATAAATTTATCAAAATGAAAATCTCAGGCAGATTTAGCATGCTAAGGAATTCGCGCGACTTGTTGAGAATTTATACTCATATGAAAATGAATGAAAAGAGATATGGAATGAAGATTGAAATGAAGAACATGCTAAAGATCTCAAAATTATGAGAGTCCTTTGCTGTTCATAATACTTCGAACATACACTAATTGCTACAGTATCTGGATAAATCGTGTTTACACATTAATCATCAGCATCGGAATTCGTCAACGACTAAATGGCTATATTCTGGAAATGACCAATAGTCGAAGATTGTGGGAGGGATGGGTAACGAAATAGATACTTGAATGTGGTCAAGTGTCTATCATTCTGGCTCGTCTATTTCCAATCGAATGTACTTCATGTGAATGTATTTCTTTATTTTATTTTTTATTTAGGAGTCAAATTGTATTCTAGTAGGATTCTTATTGCATCAAATTTTGTCTTTGATATATTCGTGCATTAATATTTGGCAGAACAGTACTTGTTGCTTCATCTGGATAATGTGATCAACATGATGATTGTTGGAATTTACTTTAATTTTTGACAAGATTAGGATATAAATTCATTCTAATAGCATCCTAGTTGCTGCTGCCAAGCACTCGAAGAATCTGCATTTTATCCTATTGAATTCTGGGAAATATTTTGCAAATGCCTCCAGTCACAAATATATGAAAGCCCGAAGATTAAAGGATAAATGAGCAGCGGAGTTAGCGGCGAACAAGCTGCCCTCGAACAAAAGGTAAATGAAATGATGCAGCAGGCAAGGGTGCTTGAAGCTCATTTGAATGAGATTATTGCTCGTGAGGCAGCTGTCAATAGACTGCTAGAAGAGG
Source organism: Nitrososphaerales archaeon (assembly GCA_029237515.1). GTDB lineage: Archaea > Thermoproteota > Nitrososphaeria > Nitrososphaerales > Nitrososphaeraceae > TH5896. Next base: position 5,741 of record JARBAV010000383.1, on the reverse strand, counting down.
CCAAGTTAGCATCTAGTGCGGTACAAGAGGTTCAAGCTGAAACAGAAGTTGAATCGTATGTACCAGTCGGCGTTGGGGTTCATATAAAAGTGTCAGTACCCCCTGTGAAGAAATTGCTTATCAATATTGGTGCAGGAGTAGCAGTGGAAAAGAGTAGAGAGGATACAATCAACTACATAGAGTCCAGATTGAAGGAGTTTGAGATTGCACTAAAACAGTTAATGGGGCAAAAGCAACAGGTATCTCTACGGATGGAGCAAATCCAAGTTCAAGTCAATGAAATGGTGCAAAGTGCTACTTCTGGCAGGAGCACCTTAGGTAAGCCCAGTAGCAATAATAGGTAGTCGCGTTAAATTAAACACTCAAATGTTTGAACAGCTCAAAAGGGCATTTTCTGACGCTGCGAGAAACCTATCATCTCACAAAGAAATTTCTAAAAGAGATTTAGATAATCAATTATCTGAACTTGAACTTTCTCTTCTCGAAAGTGATGTTGCCCCAGAGGTTGTAGACGATCTTGTGGGAAGTCTGAGGACCGAATTACTAGGTTTAGAACTTGAAAAAGGACAAAGTGCAGAAAATGTAATCAAGCTGAAGCTTAGAATGCGGTTATCGGACATGTTTAATAAGTCTGGAACTATGAATCTTATCCAACTAATCCAATCTAAGAAGGAAGCAGGAAAAGGACCATTTGTTATACTTCTGCTTGGAATTAATGGTACTGGTAAAACAACAACTATTGCAAAAATCGCTCGTTTGCTTAAGAAAAATGGAATTTCAACTGTACTTGCAGCCGCAGATACTCATAGAGCAGGTGCAATTGAGCAACTATCGCAGCACGGAGAAAATTTGTCTATCAAAGTCATTTCGCAAAGATATGGAGCCGATCCATCTGCAGTTGGACGTGACGCTGTAGATTATGCCACCAAACACCGTGTGGATACGGTACTGATTGATACGGCCGGCAGAATGCAGACAGCAAAGAATCTGATGGATGAAATTAACAAAATAGTTAGGGTTGTAAAGCCAGATATCAAGTTATTTATTGGTGATTCATTGGCAGGAAACGATACCATTAACCAGGCTCGTGAGTTTTTTGAATACACTAAATTTGATGGCGCAATACTAACAAAGACTGATGCAGATGCCAAGGGAGGTTCAGCCATATCGATTGTGCATGCTACATCGAAACCAATTGTACTCTTAGGGATGGGACAAAGCTATGACGATATCACATCTTTTAGCTCTGAGAAATTCCTCGATTCAATTTTCGGTGATTCCTCGCTGATTAGTGAAACGGAGCTCCTTTCCAACAATATCATTCAACCGGATATAACCAAACAAGATACGAAAAGGAATGGAAAAATAGAAACGGATATGGAGCTGCCAAATGAGAAGGTAATTTTGAGATCTGTAACTAATGAAGATACTTTTGGGAGACCAATTCAAAAAATTGATGAAACTCCCTCAGAATTGCTTCTGGATTCAGATGATACTAGTTCTAGGAAATACGAATCACTAGACAAAGTCGCTTCAAATAAGCATGCTTTACAGCAAAAGCAGGCAGATTTGAAAGAACCACATTTTGAAGAACCCCGCATTCCAGAACAACTGCATGATAGCGCTCATCCGGAAGAACCAGAACAAAAAAAGAAACAAGGTTATCTAGAGGAGCAACCCCAAGTAATTACTGTCACATCTGATAAGAAACCAGAGTCAATATCGGAGAAAAAAGAACCTGGTGGCTTTTTTAAAGGATTATTTGGCAAGAAAAACAAATACCAGACCAAAGATCCAGAAAATGACACTCCGAAGGATATGCACACTATTGAGAGCTCTCAAAAAAATCTCCACTCGTCCGTAGAATCGGAAAAAAAGTCCGAAACTAAGGATCTAGTCAAGGATAACGAGAAAAAGACTAAAAGTCAGAATAAAGACGAAGAAGAAATAGTTTATCTAACGGATGAAGACATTGAAGACCTCCTTAAATAAAAAAAATTTTTTGAGTCTTAATGACCTAAATAGAGAGGAAATCCTATCAATCTTAGAGTTATCAAAGGATCTCAAGAGGGATTTGAAGAATGGAAAATCGTCCCAACTATTGAAGGGAAGAACGCTTGCTATGATCTTTCAGAAACCCTCTACTAGAACCAGACTAAGTTTTGAAACGGGAATAGTACAATTAGGTGGTACCGCTATTTATCTGAGTTCAAACGACCTTCAACTAGCCCGAGGAGAATCTGTCGAAGATACAGCTCGAACTCTTTCGCTCTACGTTGACTTGATTATGGCGCGTGTATATTCACATTCAGATATTGAGAAACTTGCAGCATACTCTTCTGTTCCCGTCATTAACGGCCTTTCAGATACTTTTCACCCTTGCCAGATTCTCGCCGATCTCCTCACGATTCAAGAAAAGAAAAATACATTCAATGGATTGAAAGTTGCATGGATAGGGGAGGGTAATAATGTTTGCAATGATCTAGTACTTGGTTGCTCAAAAATAGGCATAAATCTTTCAATTGCTTGTCCAACTGGCTTTGAACCGAATGAAAATGTACTAAATGTAGCAAGACAAGAAGCCTCTAAAAGTTCTACAGAAATATCGATTACAGACGATCCTTTAAAAGCCGTCCAGAATGCTGATGTGTTGGCAACAGACACGTTCGTATCGATTGGAAAGGATGAAGAGAGACAGCAAAGAGAAGAGATATTCTTGCCAAGGTACCAGGTTAATTCTAATCTATTGAGTTCCGCGAAGCAAGATTGCATTTTTATGCACTGTCTTCCGGCTTCAAGAGGTCGAGAAGTTACTTCCGAAGTAATTGACGGTAAGGCATCCGTGGTGTGGGACCAAGCTGAAAATAGGCTACATGTACAGAAGGCGTTAATGTGCATGCTACCTTTGAGGTAAGCGTTTTTTGTCCGCAATGATTTCATGTCGGTGAGCGAATTCGATGCTGTAAGCAGATATTGAGGTTTATTTTTATGCTGCGAAATATTGTGGATACTACCCTGGTTTGTATGCATCGGTCTCCACTAAGGCGAGAGTCTAACCTTATCTAAGGTGTTTGTATCATATATTACAAACTGCTTTTTAGAACTTCGTACAGACGATTGATACTTTTTGAATTGGGGTGGCTATTCTAAATGATTTTTGAATTCTCAAAGACAATTTCCAGTTAGCACTTAAGTCCTCGTTTCCTAATCCGGGACTAGTACACTTATGTAGTTTTTATAGAAATTTACCTTTATATTATGGCTATTAGTAGGTGGTTATTCATGCCTTCTGACGAATTGCAGGAAATAAGAAGGGTTTTCCAAGGCTTACAAACTCTGTATCAATTACATCTCCCAAAAATAAGCCCTGCACTAATACACGATCTGCTCATCCGCGAGGAAGTGGAGGCACAAAAGTCCAATACTGCATCTAAGTCGTCTCCCCCATTTTACATGGTTGAAATATCCACCACGAATAGCGCCGATCCCGAAAAAATGAAAAATTTGATATATAAAGAGACGGGACTTCTGCCGTCAGTTTATGAAAATGGTACCCACTATGTAGCAAACATGAGACTGACTCTGGAATTGCTAAAAGTGATTAGTGAATCTGAGGAAGGTGTCGTTAAAGTTTCAGGGGATTATACCGGAGGGATAACCGGAAGATGAATAAAAAGAAAATAGCTCCTAGAATAATGTTTATTGCCTCAATTTGATTAAGCAAATCCAAACTGCAAGTAACTACTATGATTGGTCTTTAACTCGCATCACCTGATGGCTTGAACAAGTTGAACTGGTACTGAATCTCATGGTTATAGGAATTTTGTCCTTGGCACTTCAATTCTATCCATACTAGAATCATTCTTGAAGATGGCTAATATGGAAGGTCACAATAAGGAGTTATTGTGAGCAGTAGTTTTGGTGAAATCATTCTTAGGCAAAGGTTTCAAAACGATCCTGAGATTAATTTCATTTACAAAATTACCACATTGTCTGAATCTTCTAGTGTAGATTAAATAATTGACCTGTTCCAAATACAGGATTAACTAATTACAAAATATTTATAATAAAAAATATACTGTCGAAGCACTAAGCTACTTGCTAGTAGTAAAGTCTTAGGTAGCTGCATCCGCTTCTGCGATTACCACATGCTTGTCAACTTGATCATGACCCAGTGTCTCCAAAATGGTAAACGGCACCGACTCACCTGGTTGGAGTGTCTGAGAGGGCTGAGTAATGAATCTACTGGTCTCAAGTAAAAGTTGTCCATTTGAATCGTAGAACTGCACGTTTACTTTGATATCATCTACACCCCCTGTCGAATTGTTTACAACTTGTCCTTCCAGTTCTACATTATTGGTAGGACCTGCTATTAATTCTACTTGAGATGTCTCTAAGTTAATAGTGTTCGGTTGTTCTTGTGCTAGTACCTCTGCAGATGTAAAGATAGTCATGGCAGTCAATACAGGAATCAACACCTTGATGATTGAGTTTGTCATCAGCTGAGTTATGCTTTTACATCCTTAAAAAGTGTTCACTTATACTATCGAATTTAGCACAAAGCAAGTTACTGTCTAAAAAATATATACAATTTCGACTTCATCTAACATGTCAGGTAATTTAAACAACACTAAACACATATCTGAAAAAGTGAGATAGAATGACTGGTCGTAACACCTAAGTATCTACTCACGATGTTCGCGTTTTTGGTTTTGTTGTTGTTGCTGTTGTCGATGCTGATGCAATATATCAGGTACCGAAATCCATCTCCTGAATGAACTAGATTGTGTTGTAATTGGCTTAGCGATCGATGAATGTGGAATTATCGAAATTCTTTCTAGATCAGGAAATTTGGAACGAATCTCCATTTCTACTTGAAGACATATCATTTCCACGTCTTTGAGAGGCCTATTACCATCGACTTCAATATGCACTTCAGCCTGGGAGACCATTCCCGCTGGTCTAAGTAACACTGAGCGAACCTTGACTTTAGTCTGTAATTGCTCCGGTCCTTGGCCAATTCTAAACTGCTTTTGTTCGATATGTTGTTTAATGAGTTCAGTGAGTTTGGGGTTCTGCCAGGAATCTACGAGTATCAAAGATGACTTTTTCAATGAGATATACGATACCGAGAAAATGTAGCCTGCAATTATCATGCCGCCTATTGCATCCATTTGCAAAAATCCAAATTGTGAAGCTATTAGGACACTTAGAAATCCAATTATTGATGCCGAACCATCTTTTATAGAATTCTTAGCATCAGTCCTCAATGATAACAAATTGTATTTGTTTGCAATACTCCTCATCTGGAAAGCTCTATGTAATGAGATTGCACCAGCTGCAGCCAATACAACCATTGTGAGAACTGGCTGTCTTATTTCATGTGGATGCAATAGAGCCTGATACGAATTGAAAAATATTACAATCCCTATCGCTACCATTCCAATAGCAGCCATCAATGCAGCAAAGCTCTCTACCTTGTGATATCCGAAATGAAATTTCTTATCAGCTGGTCTATGTGCAAGACGAAGACCCAGCAGAACGATAAATGATATAACTGCATCAGATACCGAATCGAGTCCATCTGCTGTTGCTACTACACTACCACTAAAGTAACCCGTAAGAATCTCCACAATTCCTATGCTTACGAGTGTAACAACAGATATTTTTGCGATTCTTTGCCCTGCCAGGATTCCTTCGCTTACAAGGCTGGTATGTTCAGAAAACTCTCGATTTCTATT
>JARBAV010000382.1 GCA_029237515.1 Nitrososphaerales archaeon | reverse complement strand
GATAAAGGAGATAAAAGTTAAACAGGGAAACACTGTATCTAGAAATGACGTCATTGCTGTCATAGAGTAGTAACTATGAAAACGTACCGCTCATTCAGTTGCAATCTGTATCGGGAACTTAGTGGAAGCACCTTTAGATTTAAGGAACTTTGACCAATAAAGTTAAAATGCCGAACTATTTTTCCAAAGCTGATTTTATCTCGTCGTAATTTGGCTCTATTAGTGGATTGACAGATATCCATCTGTATCTAATAACGCCGCTTTCATCCAGCACGAACACTGAACGCTTAGCTGCGTTATAGCCTTCCAAAGAACCCAAGTTTGCCATTACGATGCCATATTTACTTATGACCTCGCGCTTGTAATCGCTAAGAATCGGAAAATTAAGGTGTCTGTTCTCAGTAAAAATTTTGTTAGCGAAAGGGCCATCTACGGAGACACCAACGACCTGAGCTCCCAGGGATTTTAGCGTCTCAATCGAATCCCTCAGAGCACACATCTCAGTAGTACATACAGGTGATTCTGCAGCGGGAAAAAAAGCAAGAACAAGTTTTCTGCCTCTAAATTCTTTAAGACTACGACTTTTCATCTCAATATCCGGCAAACTAAAGGTCGGTGCTTCTTGTCCGATCTTGGGGACCGAAACTGTTGTTGACGTTGAAGACATGGACCAGACTACACTTTGGGACAATAAATTAATTTCGGAATTTCAGTTATTTAGAAAGCCGGAATGCCTGCGAAGCTCCATAATTATCTCTCCCAAAGCCAAAACTACCCTATTTACTTCAGACATTGTGTTCTGAAGACCAAGAGTAAACCTAAGAGAGCCTTCAATTTCCAATAGCGATAGTCCCATTGCCTTGAGCACATGAGAAGGCTTAGCTTTACTGGAAGAGCATGCCGCCCCTGTAGATGCTGCAATCCCGGACTCGTTGAGTTTTATTATGATATCTTCTCCCTTAACTCCAGGAAAGCTAAAATGAGCGTTATTGGGTAGTCTTTGATTCATTGAGCCGTTGACATGGCATCTGGGGATTGTAGATAATACTCGATCAATAAAATAGTCTCTCAGCTCCTTAGCGTGCCTCCAATTTTCATGCAAGTTAGCTGACGCGATCCGACTGGCCTCGCCAAAGCCTACTATGCCATATACGTTTTCAGTGCCTGATCTCAAGGACATTTCTTGACCCCCGCCGTCGATCAATGGGATCAATTGGTCCCGGTCGCGAGCATATAAAGCTCCTACCCCTTTCGGTCCGTATATCTTGTGGGAGGATATCGATAGCAAATCCACGTCAAGATGCTTCACATCTATTGGAATTTTCCCCAGAGCTTGGACAGCATCACAATGGAATAGGGCGTTGGAATTTTCATGGGTAATTTTTGCTAATTCTCTAATTGGCTGAATGGTCCCCACTTCATTATTAGCTAACATGATACTAACGAGTATAATCTTCTCTTTCTTTAGTAATTCATGTAAGGATTCACTCTTTACAATTCCATCCTTGTTCACTTCGACAAATTTGACATTAAATCCTTGAGCTTTTAGTGAATTGAAGGGTTGAAGTACTGAGTCGTGCTCTATGGTACTTGAAATAAGAACAGTGTTCTTGTTTTCTTGGTTGATACCCAGTCTGGATACAGTGCCTTTAATGGCTAGATTATTTGCCTCTGTTCCACCGGATGTGAACGTTATCTCATTAGGACTGCTTCCTACAAGGCAGGCTACATGTCTCCGGGCCTTCTCGATTGCTCTTGAGGTGCTGAAGCCAAGGGAATGCTGTGAGGACGGATTTCCATAATTATTTCCAAGATAAGGGATCATTTCTTGGATCACTTCGGAAAGAACAGGAGTAGTAGCCGCGTTGTCGAAATAGATCAAGTCATGTTGATCCATTGTCAAGTTCATCTTATTTATTGTCCTATTTCACTATAACTAAGCTTCCTTGTCTATACCCTTTCATGTCTACCGAAACGTAACTAAAACCTAGTTCTCTGATCATTTGGTCGGCTTTACCTAGCTTTATAACGTCAAACAACATATGTAATTCATCATTTCCCACCTCAATCCTTGCAAGCCCATCATGATCTCTTACTCTGACTTGTTTTATGCCAAAGATCGACTTAATTATGATTTCGGCCTTTTCAATCCTAGAGATCAACGAACGCGTTATTTCATTCCCGTGCGGGATTCTAGAGGCTAAACAAGAATTTGCCGGTTTGTCAGACACAGAAAGTTTGAAGTGTTGTGCGATATTTCGAACATCTGACTTATTTAGGCCAACTTCAAGTAGAGGATGTCT
>JARBAV010000381.1 GCA_029237515.1 Nitrososphaerales archaeon | reverse complement strand
TTCGCAACGCTAACCATGTTTTTTGTAATACGTTATATAAGACAGGAAAGGGATCTTTATTTGTTTTTTTTTATCGGTGCGGCATCTGGCCTAAGTTTTTTATCGAAGGAGGTGGGAATTTTCGTACTAATTGCATCAATAGTTTCCCTCACGCTGTTAAAAAAATTAAGAATAAGGAAATTAGCAATTATTATGGGATCATTTTTACTAGCAACCTCTCCATTTTGGATACCGATTTTAACTATACAAGAAGCTCAACAGACTGCCTTATCCTATTGGCAATGGCAAACAAGTAGAGATCAAAATCAACCGGATACCTTCTACTTGGAAATATTATTTAGGGATGCATTGGGATTTGTCATAACCGGACTCTTTGTAATTTCCTTGTTCTACTTGTGGAAGGTTGGAAAATTAAAAGATGCCAAGATAATTATATTATTAACCTGGATAGGATCTACTGTCCTATTATTCCAACTTCTTCCAATAAAGGGATTTCATTTTGCACAATCATTAATTCCGCCATTTGTGTTGCTAAGTTTGTCGGTTTTAGAAGGAAAATGGACTAATGGAATAAAATATAAAATACTTGTGATAGTACTTATCCCACTAATACTGCTTACATCAGGACCAGTCTTCAATTATTTATTCCAAATTTATACTCCACCCCTTGCAGGTTCAGGGGGAATACCATATGTAAGAGAAGCTGCCATCTGGATTAGAGACAATGTTCCTAAAAATAGCAAACTATTGGCTTTAGATGCGACCACGGCAAACATCATAAAGTTCTATGCCCATGAAGAAGTCTTTTCATTACATTCAAATAAGAATCCAGCTTATACTCAAATAGGTAATCCAGACCTATACATCTTGAACGGCCAAATACGATATTTAGTACTTCAACCTTACATTGTAGAAAATTATCCTCATTTAAAAGAGGAGGTAGATCAGCTAACTGATCTTGCAATTAAATATAGGGCTGTGCCCATACATATCGAAAATCAAACTTACACCGGTAAGGGCGGAGAAATTTTAATTAGACCTGCAATAATTATTTACTCTCTATACGGAACTAATGGGGAATAAACAGTTGATAGGAAATATCGCCTTAAATCTTTCGAACCTCCATCTAAAATCGGCATTAATTATTGGCATTACTTTTTCCATTGTACTTTCCTGTCTTGTTTTCGAACTTTCTGTGAAAGATGTTTTGGCAATTGAATCTGATTCTGATTCAAACTCCAGCACTCCAATTAAACATATTATCGTAATATCACAAGGCAGAAGAAGCTTTGATAACTTCTTTGGAACATTTCCCGGAAGCAATGGACTGCCACAAAATCTAACAGTTCCATTTAATCCATTTCCCCCTCCACTCCAGAAATTCACTGTATCTACTTGGTTCAATACAAACAATAGTTTCTTAGAGAACGCATTTTTGGTGAATAAGGGAGGCGTTGGTAGTGATACTAAGGGATATAACATGAACTACGGTATTTGGATGAATAGTTATGGTAATATAGTAGGTGGATTTGAAACAGCTGAAGGTGCAGATCTTACAGTTCGCTCAGATAAAATATACAATGACGGTAGATGGCATCAGGCAGTTGTTACCTATGATGGAACTGATATTCTTAAACTATATGTAGATGGTAACCAAATTGGAATTAACAAAACTAATGGAGTAACTCCTGATTTGACTGGAACAAAACCGATCAGGGTCGGGTCTAATTCATTTAAGCCAGAATACTATTATACCGGGCTAATAGACGAGGTAAGAATTTGGAATAGGACATTAGATCAACCAGAAGTGTTCAGGGGATATGTCAATAACACATATGATGAAAATATGCAAATAGTGCACTCATCATTTGAAGACAATAAACGCCCACAAAAAAACTCCACAACCTCGGGTGGACAACTTATCTTGAGCGGCATGTACTTAAATGGATCAACTTATAGCGATATCAAAATTGATGTAGCGAAATACACCAGCTATTTGACACCGTATCATCTGTTGAAAACTAAAACAGATGCCCCTAATTACGGGGAGAATGCTTATGATTTGTCCTACAACAATGGTCAAATGAATGGATTTATCATATCTCAACACCTGGATGGCAAGGATCCGCGTCTTGTTCTCGGCTATTATGACGAAACAAATCTTCACTTCTATTGGAAATTTGCAACAGAATTTGTACTGGCTGACAATTTCTTTGCTTCCACATTGGATACCGGATTTTCGAACGAGAATTTTCTTTATACTGGATTACCGGTAGACAAACAAGACGGAATTTCTTATCGGCATTTGAGCAATCTTAACCGAACTATCTTTGATGAGCTTGAAAAAAATAATATTCCCTGGAAAATATACGTGGACGACTATGATGCTGCGCTAAATCAAACTGAGGGGGCCCTGAAAAAAAATAGATACGTTAATCTGCTTACCCAGACTCCAAGATTCCATGATAATAAGACTCTGAGTTCTAACATTGTTGACTTGGTTGAATACTTCCGAGATTTGCAAAATAACAGTTTTCCAGCAGTGGCGTATATTGTGGCACCCAACTTCGAGCATAACGCTCCACGAGACGTTACTGTTGGAGAGGAATTTGCTGCATCATTAGTTTTTGCTCTCATGAAGAGTAAACATTGGGAAGATTCAGCATTTATAATCACTTATCGGGAATCCGGTGGATGGTACGATCATGTTAGGCCGCCCAATGCAGGTGATCAATCATATGGATTTAGAGTTCCAGCGTTGATTATCTCGCCGTATTCCAAAATAGGATTTGTAGACAGCACACTATATGATGCATCATCCATATTAAAATTCATAGAATACAATTATAATATTTCATCGATCGGTAAAAGAGACGCGACTGCTAATAATTTGCTAAACGCATTTAATTTCACTATGGCGCCAAGAGAACCATTATCTCTAAAATCAGGTTATATTAAGAGTTTAAATCAAGAAATAAACAAGAATCTGATTAAGAGCAAAAATGTGTTTGTAGTTAATCTAATCTATCTTGTTATTTT
>JARBAV010000380.1 GCA_029237515.1 Nitrososphaerales archaeon | reverse complement strand
TGTCCTTGCTAAATAAAATAGCTTCAGGATTTATGATGCATACTGGCGTGCCTTGTATAGCAGAGTCTTCAGCGGAGGATGTTGTAAGTTGCTCTTTCTCAAAAAGATCGTCCCTTGAAATGATCCCAATAACAGATGAATTTGTGCTGACTACGATCTGACGAATAGCATGTTTATCCATCATAGATAATGCCTCTTGAACTGTGGAATCGGGATCCACTGCCAGTATAGGACTAGTCATGATTTCTTCAAGTCGTACCTTTGATGGATTTTTTCCTTGAGATAATACCTTGTAAAGGATGTCTGTCTTAGTCACAATTCCAATTGCCTGACCTCCTCTGGAAAGCAGTACACACTTTGTCTCTTTTTCCTTCATCAATCTTATCGCCGAATCAGCAGAGTCATTGTAGTCAGCCATTGCTACATTCGAATCTGCAAGCTTTCTAGCAGGTGCCATTAGCAAAAGGGACATACTCGTAGGTTCTGCCGAAGATTCATCCATGTTCTAATATAAGAGATCAAATATTTATACTTGGTGAATGATTTAACAACATACCAAGGTAGTAGAAAATTGGAATTTTGAAACTCCAAATGAAGAAGTAGAGATCTCTTGGTTCTGTTGTAGTATTGAGTTATTCAAGTTTGATGGTATTGAGCATCACAATGAAGATATTGTAGGTCGTCTAACTTTTTGCCAAACTTTCCTCTTGAATTACGGTCTCAGATTTACGGTAGCCTAGTTCGTCGACTGCAGGAAGATATTGTCTGAGCTCGGCAGTAGAACATGTTTCAACCCATCTAAATTTACGTTGCAAAGTGGCCGTATAGAGCCGTTTCCAATCAAGACCTACATGGTTCATCCAAGACTTCAATACCCTGGGGTCTATATAATTTCGAAGTGAGGTGCCAAGGTTATAATCACGAGTTTCCTTTTGCAGACGCAAAGTAATTTGAACCTTTTCCAGTCTGTCCATCATTCTTTTCTTTTGCAAGTCTGTTTTCCATTTATGAGAGGAGATATCGGTTTCAATTTTTCTTATAACCTCTTCCTTCTTCTCCACTGATTTTTGAAACCTTTCTAGGGCTTGTTTGCTAGCAGGGTTGTTTACATCAATTCCCTTTTTATGGTTACAGGTAATAGCCGCTACTAGGTTCGCCTTCTTAGCTACGTAAGTTTTTTCCATTTCCGATGACTCCTTGTTTACTCTGATAGGAGGACTTGCTAGGGCTTCTTTAACAATTTGAGTCGCTATGAACGTTCGGAATACCTTGGCAGTCAAACCGGGAACTCTGTTTTTGTCTATTGTTCTAAGAAATGAGTTTACCTTCGCAGAGGTAATTCCATCAAATATCTGCTCGTTAGGCTTCTTGTTCTTCATGAATAATTCTATGTTTATAAGTAGTGCCTCTGTATCTTGTGAATTTACTTCCAGGCTTTTTTGCCATGGGACGCTGTCCTTTCCTAGAAAATTGAATTCTATACTCTTTATTCCGTAATGAACTGGAAATCGTATGTGCTCCACTCTTAACGTCGACGCACCTACAGTGTCCGCCTCGTCAGGATCTTTTTCATCTCCAACTCTCATTGCAAGTTTATTAATCAAATAGCAGACAGTTGCTATTTTTTTCTGGTTCAAATCTTTAGAACTAGTCATCTTGCCGACTATCCTTTCGTGAACCTTGTCAATATGTTTCCCCAGTATATTGGCTCTATCGTATTTTTCCTTATCACTATTCTGACGTAGTGTGGATGAATCATGAAGCCACATATACTTCCTCTTGCCAGTCAATTTTTCCATCCAAGTCGCAAGCCAAGTGGAGGTATGATCATTAACAATTGCCTTCCAGTTTCCTTCAGGTACTTCAGCGTTTTCTCCCAAGTTCAAAATTACATCTTGTGACTGTACCCTTGGTTTCCATCGACCACGTAGGGGATGTTGTCCTCTTCCCATGAATAATCCCGGAGGTTCCACCAACCAATTCGCAATTTCAACAGTGGCTCCATCAACTGTCGCCAAACCATAGATTGATCGAAGTCGTTCTCGCTCAATTTTTCTCGAATGGGAGATACGCTTTCTTTCATCTCGAGGTAGATTTCTAATCCGCTCCTTCTCTTCCTCCTTCAGTCTGTTTTCTTCATCTACAAGACGGTAGGCATTCGACAGATCCAATTCAGAGATCTTAGTGACAGATCCGAATTTAGGGGGAAGTACACATTTGAGATCAATCATGAAATTTGATTCGAACACAGCATCGTTAACATAATGAGTATCCTTCTTTTTGGACCAAGCATAAATCAATTCTTCTTGTGCAGTATTCAACAGATACTGTTCTCCCAGAATGCCAATAGTGATACCCCGTGGCTTGTATTCAGGTGGAAATGCAATTCCGTTGTGTTGCAAAGTTTGCCACTTAAGGCGGGCTAAGTTGAATTGCGTCTCCATCTGCTTTCCTAAAGGTTTCTGTATCACTCTTAAATGTTACCGATCGTAGCCAAAACAAATGACAATCTATACCCATAGTATGACCTCAGGCGGATTACAGCTGAATTTCAATGGGGGGGGATAAACAGTTAGATTAAAGTATTATCATAGACAACGTTTGGAATATGCCAAGAGCTTTTGTATTGCTGAACGCAGAATTAGGATATGAAGGTCCGTTGGCCGAAGAAATGAGGAAACTACCGGGGGTAAAGGAGGCCTACGCGATCTATGGAGTATACGATATCATGTTAAAGGTAGAAGCAGAATCAATGGAAGGATTGAAGGACTTCATCAGCTTAAGAATTAGGCGAATGAACGGAGTTAAATCTACTCTGACCATGTTGATTATAGAAAAAACAAACCGCACCTAATTGTGATGTCGTAAAGGATGATTGAACCTATATTTGTCGAGCTTGATTAGCTCTCCATAAGATCCAAAACCATCGGAGTTTACTTGATCGAGATCCGTCTGATAATCATCTTCGGCTCCCGAATTTATTTGTAATATCTCATATACCGTATTGCGCTGAGCAGGGATCCGTCCTAAACCCTTGATTTGGGTTCTTATTTCCCGAGGTTTCATGATCTGACCATGAATTGAACCGGCCGATGTGGAGATACTTTCATTGATTAGCGTACCACCAAAATCGTTTGCCCCGGCACATAAAAGAAATTGAGACATTTTTGACCCTTCTTTTACCCACGAAACCTGTATATTCTTCACGAGGTTATGAAGCATCAATCTAGAAACGGCGTACATTTTCACAATATCCGTTGCAGCTGCCCCTGCCTCACGCATATTCTTCAAATTACTCCGACTGTGCATTGGTGCTTCCTGATATACAAAACTAAGGGGGACGAACTCAGTAAAGCCACCAGTTTCCTTCTGAATCTTACGTAATGTGTCGATATGGTTGGCCTTGTGAAAATTAGACTCTACATGTCCGTACATGATAGTTGAGGTTGTTGGGATACTCAAGCTATGGGCTGTCTTTATGACGTCTATCCAATCCTTGACAGATATTCGACCTGGAGATATTAGATCTCTTACTTCTTGATCTAATATCTCTGCCGAAGTTCCAGGTAGACTTCCTACGCCTGATTCTTTAAGCCAAGATAAGAAATCCCTAACACTATTGTTACTCATTCTGGCTCCGTATAATACTTCTTCAGGGGAAAACCCATGAATGTGGATATCCGGGATTTCACGCTTAATCGCTTTACAGATATCTGGATAGAGAGAGCCGTCCATATTCGGTGCTAGACCTGCCTGGATGCAAATCTCAGTGGCACCTAATCGATGGGCTTCCACAGCTCGTCGAACAACCTCTTCGACAGGCAAAAAGTAACCTTCTTCCTGTCTGAAATCACGGCTAAATGCGCAAAAGCCGCATCGCTTTATACATACATTAGTAAAGTTTACGTTTCTGTTGATGACATAAGTTACAACGTTTCCACAAGCCCTTCTTCGCAACTCATCTCCAACTGAAGTCAATAGATTCATTTCGATCCCAGTTGTATCAAACAATTCTATTGCCTGTTCGACAGATATCTCCTTCTCATCGATTGCTAAATTCAATGCCTCCGAAACAAGCGGGTCAACCGTCTTGAGAATACTTTCTATATTCAATTCAGGTATGACTCCTTTACCAAACCTTCATCATTCGAAAGTGCTTCGATCGAGGCACGAACACGATTTGAAACAAAAGACCGACCATTTTTGAAAAACTCTGGATAAACAGGCAGTCGGGCCTTTAATTGAAACCCCTTCCTCGAAGACACCCGATTTACGTGTTCTATTGAGGGCCAGGGGTGTTCTGGATTGACGTAATCGATTGTAACAGGCGATATTCCACCCCAATCATTAATACCCACATCAATATAGTCTTCGAAAGATTCGTTGAGGTTTGGGGGTACTTGAATGTTCATATCGGGCATCAAAATTCTGGCTATTGCTACCGCTCTCATGAAATATTCCCTAGCCGGGGCTGGGTGACAAGACATTGATGTTCCGTCCTTTGGTGAAAAGTTTTGCATTATTACTTCCTGTATATGCCCAAATGATTCATGTAACGACTTAATAAAAAGCAATGAATCAATGATTTCCTGGGGTGTTTCACCAATCCCTACGAGGAGTCCAGTTGTAGTTGGAATATTCAGCTCACCACATGAAGTCAGAGATTTAGCTCTTACTCTAGGATGTTTGCTTGGTGCCCTTTCGTGAGGCATTCCTCGACTCGATAGTCTAATACTTGAGGATTCTAACATCAATCCCATGCTAGCATTATTTTCCCTTAGTGCGAGTAACTCTTGTTTGGAGAGGCTTCCCGCATTTGTGTGAGGCAGTAGCCCTGTTTTCTTGATAATCATTTCACATATTTCGCCGATATACTCAGACAACGTAGAGAACCCCATTTTTAGAAGCCAATTCCGCACCTCTGGGTATCTAGTGTCTGGTCTTTCCCCTGTAACAATTAACGCCTCCGTACATCTTAGTCGTTTTGCAACCTCTACTATTGACAAAACTTTGGTGGGTTCGAGCATTGATAATCTTGAGTCTCCAGGTTCCTTTTTGTAGGTGCAGTAAGTACATGTATCACGACACAAATTTACAAGATTTACAAATACCTTTCTAGAATAGGTCAAAATTGAAGGTTTAAATTTATTGCGCAAATAAGAAGAACACTCAATTAGCTGTTCTAGTTTAGCATCATAGAATAACGAGAGAGCCTGTTCACTACTAATATGGTAGGAAGAATGCTTTGTTTCATCTAATATTTTGGTTACATGCTCAAGATCGTTATCACATCGCATCAATGCATCGTTATCTGTTACACCTTGACTAATAAACACTATTCTTAACTCCATTTTATACTTACATTCTTCCTTTCCAGGCAAACGACTGAGGCTTTTGGGCTCTAAGCAGAGAGATAACAAACGCCATTGTTATGAGGGTCGCCCCTATAGGCGACCATATGGCTAGTTTCTTACTCGTCTTAATCGAT
>JARBAV010000379.1 GCA_029237515.1 Nitrososphaerales archaeon | reverse complement strand
GTCCCCGAAGAAATGTATGCTAGTATTGTATGCAATATTGCAGACAATATTTCAGCGGCCGCCAGAATAAGTAATGATATACTATTGGAAATATAGATGCTTTTAGGAATGCATTTGAAAGAGCGCAGCAACATACAAAAAAGCTTACTAGAATAGATGTAAATAACGCAAAAACCCTTGCAAATACTGCGAGAGAAACAGCGGGATTCTATGCCTCTGCCAACAGACAAAGTGAAGGTTACATAAGTTAAGAAATTTAGCAGCTGAAGGAGCGAGCAATTGGCTGATCCAGTATACTAATACCCATTAGTCTTTTCATAAATTGCGCGTATAAGCGCCCATTACAATTTCATCTAAATTTTTTAGATTCTTTTTGTGGTCACTGTCTATTTCCTAACTACCTATCTAAATCTCAAACTCCTTCAATTGCCTGCAAAGCTGACACAATCAAAGTGCGTGAGCTTTGACTTGGGAATTAAATATTCGTGTTCTTTCTTGTTTTCGCCAGCAATTATAGCAAGATTGTCTTTGACTCCAGCATATACCTTTCCAATTTCTCGTCTATGAAGTACGACTGGATTCCGACGAGAGCTATAATAAGAAGAATCGGATAGAGTTTTGTTATTACTGATTGCTTTGTCATTATTAATAAAATCCTTGGTAGAAGTCATAACAAAGTCTTGTTCAAAAAATTATATAATAGTTTAAACTATGAAAGTTTGGTTTGATACTTATAATAGTCTACTTCCTCCTAGAATTTGTACTCGTATGAGAAGATGCGCAATAACCGCAAAAATCTTGGATATTACCTTTAGTATGGCACATACATTCGCATTTAGCTCCTATCGAGAAATTAGTCCTTCTTTTCAAATCTGATGTTAACCTCCACTTAAACTACAGAGAGCCAACTATAAAACTGTAAGGACACAAAATGCACGATTCTACTGATTAGTCTGTAATCTGTCGAATCTTTATAATTACCGAATTTTCAGTGTTATAGCATGAGAACTTTCTTAAAATGCCACCTCCAATAGATACCTTAGCAACTTCTTTAATTGGATAAGAATACTTCGACTCCATGTCATCTGCAATATCTGAAAGTAATTCAATGCTAACTCCACCCCGAAGAAATAAGCGTATAGCTTTCAAAATTAATTCGCTGTCCTCCTAATAACGCTTTTATCCCTTGTATGTAGATTCCTTCCCCATCGAGATGACTCGGTTTCAGAGTGATTTTGATTTGATAGTGATAGGATCTGGTTCTGGGTTGGATGTCGCAAACGCTGCTGCACAAAGTGGCCTCAGAGTCGCCCTAATAGAGAAAAAGAGGATGGGCGGCACCTGTCTTAATAATGGTTGTATCCCCTCTAAACTGCTAATTCACAGCGCGGATTTGATGGAGTCAATAAGACAATCCGAAAAATTCGGGATAGTTATAGATGGAAAGATATCAATTGATTTTGAAAAAATTGTTAACCGCGTCAATGGCATAGTTGATTCAGAATCAGACGAGATCCAAAAGGCATATAGCAAGTTGGACAATCCAAGAATGTTTAACAACGAATGCAGATTTGTGGGCACCAAAGAATTAGAGCTCAAATCAACGGAAAAAGATCCATCCGACGAAAGGATCAAGAAAGATAACAAGGAAAGCAGAAGAAACCGAGATATAAACAGTAACAGAATTAGTGCGCTCAAGATTTTGATCGCGTCAGGTTCCAGACCCAGAATTCCAAAAATAAAAGGATTGGATAAAGCGGGCTTTGTAACAAGCGATCAAGCACTAAGGCTAAAAAGACAACCTGTAGCCCTTACCATAATAGGGGGAGGATACATTTGCTGCGAACTTGCCCATTTCTTTGGAAGTCTCGGGACGAAAATTAACATTGTACAACTTCGGGACAAATTGATTACTGCCGAGGATGAAGATATTTCAAAAAGATTAACTGATGTATTTGTGAAGAAATATGACGTTCATCTTGGTTACGCCGCAGAGTCAGTTTCAAAGCGCAACAGTAGTGAGGGCCATGTCTCAAATCACAGTGCGAGAAAAGCTGAAAACGCCATTTCTGAAATTTATACTGTTACCGCAAAGAATAAAGAATCAGGCCAGACAATAGCGATTGGGTCAGATGAATTACTGATAGCAGTAGGAAGAATTCCGAATTCAGATTTACTGGATCTTGATAAGACGGGTGTAAAATTGGACGATAGGGGCTATATCATGACAGATGAATACTTACGAACAAATGTTGAAGATATCTATTCGCTGGGAGATGTAGTCGGAAGATATCCGTTTAAACATAGCGCGAATTTGGAAGCGCGGTATGCCATTCATAACATAATTCAGCGACGAGACATGATTCCGGTCGATTATGCTGCTATTCCTCACGCAATATTTACTTCCCCACAAATCGCCGCGGTTGGTGCGACAGAGCAATTTTTGAAACTGAAAGGCAAAAAAGAGAATAAAGATTACTTGAAGTCAATCTATCCATTCATTAACACTGGAATGGGCCTTGCAATAGAAGACCATGAAGGGTTCATCAAATTCTTAGTTGACAAGGATAGTAGAAAAATACTTGGTTGTCACATCATTGGAACAGACGCTGCTGTTCTTATCCACGAGGTGGTTGTAGCTATGAAGACTTCTGATTCTAAGGGCGATATTGGGACTATCGATAATATTACTAGAGCGGTTCATATACATCCCGCTTTGTCCGAGGTTGTTGTTAGAGCCGCATCACAAATCTAGATTATGTGTACATAATAACAGGCAGACGCAATAGCTGGGGTCTTGTACAACAAGAATCATTTTCTATACAAAGAAGACATCTGTTTTAAAAAGATCAATTAGAACTCCTCAACCTTGTCCGCCACTCTGGCTTATTTCTTTCCTAAGTTTCTCCGAGAGAGCCCATTCATTTCCTCCAATGTGGCGTCATCCGGTACAATTACAGATGTTGAAGGTCCAGATATCTCTTGAGGAAGCGTCCAAGATTTCAAGCTCCGTTCGTGAAAGTTGAAGGTTGCCAGTACTCATACTAAAGAATTTCACTAGGAGGCAGGTAAGGTTTATTTTGGTAGATGGTCGAGATCGGCGACAATGGTGGGGGATGATTACAGCAATCGCTACTAGTTGATAGCTTAATCCAAAACAATACCGTCATATTGATTATGTTCTAGGCTAGAATCTGATAGTTGAATCAAATTCATTTCGTTAATTTGTGGGAATGTCTCTATCGTAGTAACATAATCTCTGAGTGGATGAATTAGCTATGATATTGAAGAACAAAATGTGGGACTGATTCGTTTGTTAAAAATAAGATTGAAATCGTTATTGACCGAAACGACAGGTACCCACTGAAAAAAGATTAT
>JARBAV010000378.1 GCA_029237515.1 Nitrososphaerales archaeon | reverse complement strand
TTCAGCATCGTTACTTATTTGATATTGATGTCTAAAGGATTAAGGAACCGAAAGCGAGATAGGTAAGGAATTCTAACAATGGTATAGAATCATGAGTATTGATTCAATATCCATATCCAGCTTTATGACCACTAAACTTGTAACAGATACAGAAGACCAGAATATTTCCTCTGCGTCTCAGAAGATGGATGAGAATAATATCGGAAGTTTAATTATTGTCAATAATGAAAGAGATAAGCGAGCCGTAGGAATTATCACTGAAAGAGATGTGGTACGTATTCTGGGTAAACTTGAACCATGGCTCCTTAGCTCTCCACTGAGCGCAGTGATGAGCAAACCATTGATTACCATACGTGAGAATGGTTCGCTCAGAGATGGAATACAAATTATGTACTCAAGAAACATAAGAAGATTGCCAGTCACATCTGACAAAGATAAAACTAGTGATATTGTAGGCATAATTACAGACAAAGATATTTTTAGAGTGTTAGTGAAAAATCAAAATCTAATAGAGGGCTTACTTTCTGATGATATAATGTCAAAAAGCTTAAAAACTGTACATGAACGATTTGCTGATTATTGGTTTGGAGACATACTAATACATAAGAAATAATAACTTGCGATTATTTCCAAGGGCAATATTAGCGCATTGCATTCGCCCCTATTCCCTTTCCCTTGCAACCTTTGCAGCTGAACAAGGGGGCCAATCTGTATTATTGTAGCCACTCATCAATACTTCTACCAATTGTCTGGTCGAACGAGCTTCAACCATGGCTCAAGGGCGTAATGTGTTTGCTATACGATAGTTCTACCGTCACTGGAGATAACACTAAAACGTACGAGAGAGGGAGATCATATTAACATTTCATCTCCAATGAAGAAATAAATAAATATAGCCATTACCGTGTCTACCTCCCTGACTTATGTCGCTAAATCCTACGGTAAGAGTTAAGGCCGCGATGAACAGTAAGATAATCTCCTTAGATAAAGGTCTCTCAGTCAAGTCTGCCATCAAGCTTATGGTCAAGAAGAATATCGGTTCAGTTATTGTCACAGCAGACTCTAGCAATAGCCCCGTTGGGATTCTCACAGAGAGGGATATTTTGAAGTCTATAGCCTATCGAAAAGTTAGACCAGAAATTACCAAGATTGAAGAAATTATGAGCACTCCAATAATGTCTGTAGGATCAGACGCTACGCTAGGAGACGCAGCTCAGTTGATGATCAAGAAAAATATTCGTAGACTTATGGTGAAGCAGGATAGCAAATATGTTGGGATAGTAACCCAGCGTGATTTACAAAAGCTCATGACAGATACGATCAGAGCTCTTCTTACAGCTTAACGATCAAATCGTGCATCAAGTATAAAACACCCACATTATCAAGCTAACCGTCTACTTTATACATACCGATGCGATAGTCATTCTTGCTATCTCAAAGTCTGAAGTTACAGAACTATCGTAAGGCACTGAATCAATTTCTAAACTGAAATAATGTAATTTCATCATGTTACATATCCGTTTGAAATAAATGGGTGGCGTATAAAGAAAGTGGATCTAACTTTCTAACTTTCTATCCGTGTAAGATCATCGCAATCTATTCAAGCCTTCCTCAGTGAATGTATAAAGGTACGCAAGCATGCGCCTTCTCCTAATATCATATATTGAACAGTGAAGAATATTAACTGGGTGGTAGAATCCAACTCACATGACTAGGATTCGCTCCCCACACGACTTTCATGAGACAAAGAAACACGACGCAGAGAGTATTTGTGTAAAATGCGGAAGAATGACGCCAAGATTATGTGAGTGGTGTGGAGCATGTTATCAATGTCATACCGGAAATATGGTAGAGGAAGAGTACTAATTGTAATTTAATAATGTTAATACCTAAGAGATCATATCGATATTGAAGAATGAATTGTATAGTTGTCGCAGGGCAGTGACATTTACAAAACTACACGACAACTTCTTTGTTTAGAAGAGTTAATGGGAGTAATTCTTTCCCTTGTTTTAGTCTGTATATGTTCTCTGCGATTATCATTGCCTCAGCTTTTACAGATTCAGCGGTCCATCCAGCAATATGCGGTGTTAGCATAAAATTTTGTAATTTTAGAAATCTGTCATCAGGGTCAGGTGGCTCTTGCCAAAATACATCAAAGGCCGCTGCAGCAATATCCTTGTTTAACAGAGCATTATACAAGGAATCCTTATCAACTATTCGAGCTCTTGCTACGTTAATAAGGTACGCAGACCGTTTCATAAGTTCTAACTCCCTAAACCCAATCATTGTCCTTGTCTCCTCCGTGAGCGGAGTATGAAGCGATACATAGTCTGCGACAGGAAGCATGTCACACAGCTTTTCTGCCCCATATATTTCATCTACGAACGTTAAATTCAGGTCAGCATTCACATTATTTTTCCTATTATTTAGTTCTATGTCTGCTGTTTGAAATGGTTTGTCCGGCGCCATTTTTGGTTCCAATCGCGGCTGCAATAATAATGGTGATGATGATTCTGCCAAAATACTTGTAGGAAATTTGGTAACGGCAATGACTTTCATGCCAAATGCAGCAGCTCTCTTTGCTACCTCCAACCCTGTGGCTCCCAATCCTATCACAAGCAAAGTCTTGCCATAAAGTTCAGAACCTAAAACACCTTGAACTCTTCCTTTTATCAGACCTTCTTCTGCACCCTTTACTTTCTTGGCCACAGCCAATAAAAGAAATAACGTACGCTCTGCTACTGAAATATTATTTGTTGCAGGCGTATTGGCAACAAGAACGGCTTTATGCGTGCAATAATCAATATCAATATTGTCTGTACCTGCACCGATCTGATGTACTAGTTTTAGTCTCCAGCAATTATTTATCACATTCCTATCGATCTTTCCTAAACCATTTATCAAAATCTCGGCGTCTGCGATTTGTGGCAACAAAGGTTTTTTATAGTCTACCTGGGCCGCTTGCAATCCGATTCTAGACAGTTCGTCAGTCAAAATCTCTTTTAGACCATGACCCCGGGACAAGATCATTATATGCATATGAATGAGGTATAAATCAGAGTTGATATAATTTATTTTGATGTATTATGTGTATTATTCATCTGATAATCCCTCATTATCATGCCGAGTCTATATCACGTATTAAAAACAATGGATGGTAAGCAGAGACTACGCATTGATAATGGATTGTATTTCGTATAACCTATAA
>JARBAV010000377.1 GCA_029237515.1 Nitrososphaerales archaeon | reverse complement strand
TTCGAAGTATACTCCAATTCGTGTGGTATCCATTTTTGGGGGGGTAAGTATCGGTCAGCAGCAATCACGATTGGAGAGAGGGGCTCAGGTGGTCGTAGCTACACCTGGTAGACTCATTGACCATTTGAAAAGAGGAACCATCGAGCTGGACAAGGTAAGCCACGTCGTGCTCGACGAGGCCGACAGAATGCTAGATATGGGTTTCATTGATGACATCAGGTTCATTCTTTTCTATATAAGCGAAAAGCATCAGACATGTCTCTTCTCTGCCACAATGCCTCCTGAAATCCTTCGCCTAGCGGAAGAATATATGACCAATCCTAAACAAGTTTTACTTAACGAAGAAGAAATTAGTCTCGATACAATCGATCAGTCATATCTGGTTACTCACGAACGGCAGAAATTTAAGCATCTTTGTGAGTTGATCAAAAGTGAAAGTAAGAAACAGATGATCGTATTTGCTGCTACAAAGCAGCGGACTCATAGATTAGCTAATGATCTGAAATATGCAGGCTTTAGGGCCATCTCTATACACGGAGATTTGTCGCAAAAGCAAAGAGAAGTAGCAATGTATAGGTTCAAGGCGGCAAAAGAAGATATACTTGTAGCCACTGACATCGCAGCTCGAGGTATCGACATCCCTGCGGTTAGTCATGTGGTAAATTATGATGTCCCCGAGGATCCATTGATTTATTTCCATCGCATCGGTAGAACAGCTCGAGCAGGTGGCACTGGGAAGGCCGTCTCCTTGGTTTCTGTGGAACGAGTAGAAGACTTTCAGAGAATTATCAATCGAACAGAGCAGCCTATCCGAAAGCTAAATTTTGAACTAGGGATAGAAGTCCCCGTATACGAAGGTAGGAACCATCGCCCACCTTATTCGAGGGGTAGGTCGTACAGGCCTTCTAACGGTTATCGAGATAGGCGAGAGAATCACAATGGTCAAAGGAAGTATAACAATGAGATGAGCAACTCTCGGTATCGAGGAAGAGGAGAAAGTCGATATAACAATCAAAAGAGGTATGGTAGAGGGTTTCACCAGCGTTCTTTTTAGTTTGGCTCGAGTATCAGTCCCTCATTATTATACCACTGGATTGTTTGGGGTTTAGTAAGAATTCGTTCATGTGGGAATGGTAAAATTCGTTTATCACCAACAAATATGATACATGTTTAGATAGAAATATTACCTACCTAACTCAAATATTTTGAACTTTGATGTTAACTATTCACTTTCATTGATCTGTCGGTAACTATATATCTAAAAATTGTTGATATAGAACAGATGCATCAGGACAATAGCGATGATTCTTTTGTAAAGATTGCCGCACTCATTGGAGGTGAAGAATATCTAAAGGTTGCACGTGCCCTCTTGCATTCAGAAGATGCAACTGATGAAGAAATTGCAGGGGCAACTGGGCTCAGAATTAATATCATTCGAAAAGTACTTTATGATATGTTCGGGAAAGCGTTGATCACGGGCATTCGTGTAAAGGATGAGAAGAAAGGTTGGTTTGTATATAGATGGAGAGCGAAGCAGGATCAAGTAGACAATTTTATCGATAATCAGAAGAAAAAAATTCTTGATCGATTACAAAAGCGACTTGAATATGAAGAATCCTCCGAGTTCTACCATTGTGGAAACAACGATTGTTCACATGTCAAATTCGATCTTGCAGTAGAACAGTTCTTCAAATGCAGTACATGTAAGGAACCGCTGAACATGATTGACAATAATCAAGTCAAGGAGGCCTTGCGGCATAAGATTGAACAAATTATTTCGGATATTACACCCAAAACCTCTTAGGGCTTGTAGTAGTTCAATATCAATCTATTTGAACAACTAGTAAATCCAACCTATTTGAATCTGCTATTCAGAATCAAATTCACTTGGAAGGGATTGGTCTAGGCTAGAGATAATTGAATCCACATAATAAGGCCGGGAGACTAAATCATAAGGGAGATTATTGTCGAAACCAGAAGCGTAAGTGTCCTTGGCGCCTTCCATATCATCAGATTTCTCCAAGAAAACATTTAGACTCTTCAAAGCTCCCCTCAAAATTCCTATATGCCATATTACTATAAAAGTGTATGTCATTCGTTACCTTCCGGTTTAAAGTATCAGGAAATACCTGATTTTCATAATATGGAAGCCTTCTGAATCGCCTTACCTGTTGTCTGATAGCACTGCCTTAATAGAGGAAACCGATGATCCAGCTTTTCCTAAAGGTTCCTCAACAGTAACCGCTAATCCCCAATGGCAAAAAAGTGACTTGATTTGTTACCTTTTTTAGATATCTTGTCTGTGCAGCTAGTTGGAATGATCTGCAACAATATTGATCCACTTGAAATGAAAAATCTTTCGTCATATTGGTAAGGCACTGCTGTTATTTAGTAATGCCCCAAGGAACAAGATTATCAACGATAAAACCACAATCACTCTTCCTAGAAGAATAATTCGGGATCTTACAGCTTGAACATAAGAATTTGAGTCACCCCTCAAAATCCTCTTTTCCGTTTCGACGTCTATAGATCTTATGTGGATAATATAGATTATGAATGTAACAATAACGAAAATGATCTTGATAAGCAATATAATCCCATAGTCTGAATCCGTTAGCGCAACTGGCTGCAATAGAAAAGCGCGAGAATTGTAAATTCCGGTTATCATCAATATAATAAATGCTGGTAATGCAATTCTGTTGAATCTCCTTCCAATTCTTAGCATCAGGGTAAGCCGATCTGCTGGCGATTCGGCAATCGTTCCTAACATGGGTGCCAAAACTATCCCTAAAAATAAGGATCCGCCAACCCAAATTGATGCACAGGTTAAATGCACCCAAAAAACTAAAACATCTCCCAATGCCATTACGGAACTGAGATTGACTTTAATACTATTATTCGTATTGTCTCAGAAAGGATTTTAATGCGCTTTTGATTAGCATAAATGCCAGAATGTTTCTTACCAAACGCAGGGCCATACTCATTGGCGCTGTTGCAGCAATTGCCGCAGGGATAATTCTTACACCACTTATCCTGACTTTCACTCTTCCGCCTGATATTAATGCAGTAAAGATCAACCTCGACAAAGTTGAGATCGAGAATCCCTCTCCAGAAGAGGAAACAGCGAACCTGCTTACTCTTAACGTATTTTTTAAAGTCGATAACCCTACTGATAAGACTTTGACGACCTCTAAAATCGATTATACCCTATTAGCTAATGGTGAGTCTCTAGGTAACGGACATATCGACTATGTCGATATTCCAGTCCACGGACGACCACAACTTCTGTCTGGAAGCGAGGCTACAATTAAGTCAAAGTTCGAAATCCCGCGTAATGATCCAAGTCTTACACAAATCAATCTTGGAAATCTCACTAGTTCTGACATAAATTGGGAAGTGGAAGGGACTGCTGATATCGAGTCTGGATTTGTTACAGCTCCGTTGGTTTTTAAGGATGAATTACAGCGTTCTCCATGAACTCATTGGAGAGCGAACTTCAGTAATATTAAAGCAAAAAAATGTCTGGTCAGAAAGTTCTTTCCATATACGCTTTTTGCACTCAAGATCGTAATGGGATTACGTATTCTGTT
This sequence comes from Nitrososphaerales archaeon, assembly GCA_029237515.1. Taxonomy (GTDB): domain Archaea; phylum Thermoproteota; class Nitrososphaeria; order Nitrososphaerales; family Nitrososphaeraceae; genus TH5896. The sequence goes on along the minus strand of JARBAV010000377.1, from coordinate 1,900 downwards.
TCAAATTAATACTAGCCATGGTACCATGTGCAGGTTGTCCTTACCCTGTAAACCCAGCCTTGGTTATAGATCGATATGACGCTGATGATTCAATGTCCTGCTAAAACTAGAGAGTACCCATTCCGCAATCCATGTACACTTGGCTGGACTATACTGACTCATATCATCTTCAGATGAACACAAATGTTGATAATTACAACTAAAACATGGAGCTCCCTCAACGCTGCTTATCTCCACTTGTCTTTTTTCAATTTCGGAAATGGTAGGTTTCTTCACTATCAACTTATAAGTCCACCTACCGTTGTAAAGGATTTTTTCCCTAGAAATGAGGGCCTGTTTTTCTAGATTTCCGACGAGCCTTGATCCGTCTCGACTGTCTAGAGAAAAAGTCTTACAAAGTTCGGTTTGGAATATTCCATTCTCTCCGCTTCGAGAGATAGTTTGAAGTGCCTGTTCGACCAAACTATTTCTAGTTTTAACTGAAATTTTCATAGGAGTAACTATTTCTGATGGCAAAATGTAATTTATTATTAGCCAACATAGATATAAAAATCTTCATACTTGTCCAGATATCTCGATCATACACATGAGGTCTTGGCTTCTATGACCTCCTCGTACGGCACACTAGGAAATTAATACTATATGATACTAATCTACATTGAACCCATAATATCCTTACGATAATGTTTTCTATCAAAGATGAATTACAATTAAGCAAATAGATTTATAGTATCTCTATCGGTAACTTTACGATTCCAGAGATGATGAGGATCTGCACTAGTGATGATATAAAGGACAATTCTTTGAATGTTTTCACAATTAACAATAAGGATATTCTTGTAGGAAGAAGAAACGGAAAATTATTCGCCTGTAGTAATTCCTGTCCTCACAGAGGAGCATCCCTATCAAAGGGACATTTTAATGGTGATAACATAATATGCTATATGCACGGGTATGAATACAATATTTTCACAGGTGAATTAGAAAATATGAAATCCTGGAAAAAGGAGGAAGGCTGGATGGAGCAAAGCCCTAATTGGAGAAAATCAGGGAATTTGAGATTGTATAAAATTGATGAACACGATAATAGCATTTTCATTAACTCTGATCAACAAGAGGAGCCAATTTAATGGTTCTAGATTGTACACAAATAAAAGCTGCCCACGCACTGAAATCTTGGTTATGCACCCATGTACGCAAGTCCTTTCAGAAATTTTTTGGTCCTTTACTTTTTAAGCGGATGATCACGTGTAACGCGTTGTTGAGTCAACCAGATTATTCAGATCAATTACTGTAGGAATCAACCATATGAATGGTCAGTATCGATTTAGAGTTAAAGCTGTTGCAGAGCTAGTTCCTTCATAGCTGGGCTATCCATGAAAAATCGCAGCTAAGCATTATGCCTAAATCAATCTTAGAATAGTACAATATATGCGCGACTATATTCTTTCTGCGGCTCTCCTGACAGTACTAGGAATGAATACACTAGTCATCGGGACACATCAAAGGTAGACCGATCAAATCGTGACTAATACTGTGTAACTAACTGACTATGATAGATGCGTTGACGGAGTGGAATTAAGATTGGGTAAACATCAAATTAGCATTGAAGATATATAAATAAAGGACCAACTACGATAGATCGTTACTCGAATAGGAACACTGCATGATGGGATACTAAATATCAAATAATTAGAATCTTTTAATCTGAACAGCTTACTCTAAGGCCAGCTGGAAAATATTGTTTGGCGATGTGTCTAGCCGTTATGAAGTCAACCAGATACTGTGTTAAATAAAATCAAAATGGCATCATAGTGGATACCAAAAATTATTAAAAATATTATTCTACCGCATGTCATATCCCATACAACCAAAAGAGGCAAACATTTTATTTACGCAT
>JARBAV010000376.1 GCA_029237515.1 Nitrososphaerales archaeon | reverse complement strand
CGGCATAACCTGCAGTGCTTGACGTTAAAACGACCACACGACTTGCAAATGACATTCTCGCAAATTTCCGCAATCTTCTCTAGGTATTCTTCTTTTTCCCTAGTTACAAATTTCTGCTTGTTCTTTGGGCCCAATTTTCGATCTAGGATTATGTCGAAAAGCAATATAATTCATGCAGGAATTAATTTCCTACTATATATATGAGTCTGAATTATCAATAAAAGATAGTGGGTAGATTAATCTGCGATGGAGTCATGTCTACAGACAACTAATCCATCCAATTTGCGCTATAGAATCCATTCTCCCGTAAAACTGACACTTCAAAAATTAGTCTCCTTCCAATTACACTTATTTTGTCACCAATAAGTGTTATTCCTAACTCGTGTTCGCAATTGGAAAAGGTGATTCGATGGTCCATTTGTTAGTGGCTGGATCGTATCGTTAATTATTCACAAAGGTTCCTTGACGACGCTCTCAACTTATTACGTAGATAGATCATCAATTCTAGTAGTTCCTATTCCACTCCTTTTTGACAGAATTGGCTCAAGGAATGTAATCCGCTCGTCGGAGTTTGGATTGTATTTTTCAACAGTATCCGTCAATATTAGGCGTTCCCAATCTAGTTATCACTCCATCATACATCTTATCCTTTGATTATCACAATCTAAATAAATAACATGTCAAAATAGTTCAATTGGAATTTTGAAGAAAATAAAATGCAATATAACCTGCTTTAGATCGAAAAAAGAACAACCAAAAAACTATTTTTCGGATAGATGAGCAAGATTCAATTTTCACAAAAGAAAAAAAATGCATAATATAATTTGACAGACTTAACAAATTTAAAATTCGAATATCAGCCACTAAAAGTTGCTCTACTCGGGACTTACATTAACGAATCTGCAATAACAATCAGACCATTCGGATTCTGCAACACTATAGTTGCCTTTCATTTCTGAATCATTAGTTTAAATAAAGGATGTGACTGATAATTAGGTGGCACTAATTCGAGAAAATGCAAGAAAATGGCTACTGAACACCTTGAGCATTTGACGCTAAACAAGACCGAAGAATCTTATGATCATAGTCATAAGTTTGATCTTTGTTCTAATACCAATTATCCTACCAAACCAGGAGATAAGAATAGACGAATAAGAGTCGGTATTGATGTAGGAGGTACGTTTACCAAAGCAGTAGCAATAGATATGTCTACAGGAAGTATCATAGGAAAGTCTACTCTACCGACTACTCACAAATCAAATGAAGGTGTTGCAACGGGCATCTTACAAGCGCTATCGGATGTTATGAATAAATTTGAAATACAAAATTCTGAAGTGGAACTCATATCTCATAGTACTACTCAAGCCGTGAATGCCCTGCTCGAGGGTGATACAGCTAAGGTTGGAATCATAGGAATGGGGGTCAAATTAGAGAAGTCCAACATCATAAAACGTACACATATAAAGAATATCATATTAGATGGTAACGGAAATAAGTATATCGAGACATGCTATAGGTACTTGGATACTTCTACTTATCTAGACGAAGAAAAAGTGAGACTCTTAATCCTCGAACTTGTACGCGAAGGAGCCAAAGCCCTCGTGATCAGTGAAGCGTATGGTGTTGATGACCCTAGTAACGAAGATTATGTCGAAAATATCGCGAGGTCAAGTATTGCGGGAGGCGATGCCAAAAATGTTCCTGTGATTGCAGCTCATGATTTGACAGGAATTTATGGTCTTGAGATCCGAACTATGACTGCTGTGATTAATGCAAGTATACTTCCGAAGGCTGCTAACACAGCAAAGTTTGTTGAACATGCAGTAAGAGAGAAGCTTGGAATTTCCAATAATACATCAATAAAGGTAATGAAAGGCGATGGGGGAGTTACAGGTATCGATGCGTTTGAAACAAAGCCGATATTAACTGTTCTTTCAGGTCCAGCAGCTAGTGTTGCGGGGGCATTACTTCACCTAAGGGTATTAAATGGAGTCTTTGTAGAGGTCGGTGGAACTTCGACAAATGTATGCATAATAAAGGATGGTAAACCTAAGGTGAATTACGCTACCATAGTCCAACATCCTACTTGTATCCGATCTTTGGATGTGAGGGTTGTGAATGTAGCAGGAGGCTCTATCGTCATGTTGTCAAGCGACAAGAGGAAGATATTAGACGTGGGCCCTAGATCCGCGCATATAGCTGGTTTAGAGTATTCCTGTTTTGCTGATCCTTACGAGCTTAAGGAAGGTGCGCTTATACGATTTAGGCCTGAGATAGAGGATGACTCGGCTCTTAAACACTCAACCAGTACATTTGAATCCGATATCATTAGCGGAAAACAAAGCATGATCTATGCCGTAATAAAGGGGAGATGTCAAACTAAGGGGTCAGGAAAAGAGGGCAATGAAAGAGAAAGGTTTTTTGCCATAACGACTACGTGTGCAGCCAATGCGCTGGGTTTGCTTTCTGATGACGATTATGCCAAAGGGAATACTGAGTCTGCAAAAATTGCCTTATCAATTCTTGCCAAAGAGATAGGTACTACGACTGAAAATGCTGCCAAACAAATACTTGATATCGCGACTGACAAGATTGTTCATATCATGAACCCTATGCTAAAGGAATATGCCCTAACATATAACAGACCAAGAGGATTCTTACTAAGTAGAAAGGGAAATAATGATGATTCTGCACATGATGAAGGAAACAAAACCAATAATAGTTTTGTTTTAGTGGGAGGAGGCGGAGGTGCATCGGTCCTAGTTCCCCATTTAGCTAAGAGACTTAATGTGAATTATAAGAAAGCAGACCACGCTGAAGTCATATCATCAATCGGTGTAGCCGCTGCCATGATTCATGAAGAACTTGAAAGAACAGTTGATGTGAACCCCAAACCAGAAGAGGTTTCTAAATTAATGGATGAAGTCAAGGACCTGGCCTTGGCTAAAGGCGCTCTGCCGGAGTCTATCACTATACATTCAGAATATGTCAGCGATCGATCTGTCTTGCGAGTCGCTGCGACTGGTAACATGAGCTTAGACATAGGCACAACCAATTCGAGGGAAATTGGCGAACATGAGGCAGATGACATCGCAAGGAGTCTTTTCGGAACAGCCTCGAACCCTAAATCAAGAGAGACAGGTAATGACATAAAGGAGAACGATCGCAATATGACTGTCAAACGTATTGATTTCAACGTGAAGAACTATCACATATTTGAATGTGAAAAAAAAGTCAAGAACCTATTCGGATTTATCCCCCGTTCACAGAAAAAGCAAATTTCAATATTGATTCTCGATAAGTTTGGTAGGGTAAGACTATCCCTAACAGGTGTAAGCATCATCAAGGGTACCAAAAAAAATGTCTTGACTGATTTGCTTACTTTACTTGGAAGCCCTATTGATTTGACAGAAAAAAGCGATAGCGAAAAAATGGAAACATTTCATCACAGCAGCAGAAAAACAGTGGATAAGCACTGGGATCTTCCACCACAGGTACATCTTTTGGATGATATTCGGTTAATAGATTTTTCGAATCTCACATCTCCAGAGAATCTTTCTAAAGTCATTAGAGATGAAGTTCAAAAATCATCTTCCAAAGACATTCTTGCTGTAATTAAAAAGTAACGTATTCGAGTCGTACTAACTTATCAGCTGACATCAACTATCATCATATATTCGCTGAATTGAAGAGCAACCATATAATAGAGTAATTAAGCATAGGTTGTTCGCACGTAGCCGGCAGTCTATTCTTGAATGATTTCGCATGTCCTTTCACAAGACATACATATGAGAATCCCCCAAACTTCACATCTTAAGAATAGTAAGAAATATTCATCATATTCAATATATTCTGTATACAACTCAAAAAGCTACGGTGTTTATCTCATGGCTGATCTTTGTGGTCGGTATATTGTTTTGGGGTTAGGCTGGTGGAATAAAAATTTGAGAGCCTTAAGACCTAATCGATTGAGAAACAGCTAGAAAAGTAAGAAGAAAATTTGAGATTATTATAATTTTTGGTGGTTGCAATATCAATCTAATCTAGATAGCATTTAAATATTAGGCTACACTAATTAGGTTAGTCTAATCTAGAATGAGCCTTACCAGTAACTACGAAGTAGATAACTCACTATTGCTATTGAGGGAGGTCGCAGAAATGATAACTTATAAAATAATTACATCAACAATGTACTCAGCAAAGACCGTTCTCCAGATCTCAACTGAAAATAAGCTACCATTGAGTTCGACTTATAAAAAAATAAGCAGGTTGTGCAAAGTGGGTATATTGTCTGTAGAGAGAGCGTCAATCGACGATAATGGAAAGAAGGTTCTATATTACAGAAGTAAGATAAAAGCGATCGAGGCATGCCTGAATGAGAATGGACTCGCGGTTCACGTCAAAAAATAGGTCCAGATGATTTTCTAGCAGGAAAGAATTTCACAATAGCTTTGATATGATTGGTAACGTCAAGCTAGCCTAGCCCTCCTAGATAAGTTACCAAACAATGCAAGCTATCATCATTTCATTTCTTTGAATAAAATGTAATTCATATTTGTTAGCATACAAATTGGCAGTGTAACTCACTTAGTGAAACTTATTATGTAATAAGTTTTGAATTTCTTGCTTTAATTTTTAATATGTTCTCATTATAGAGAAATGGCTATTAATTTAAATAACAACCATTTAGGCTAACTTAATGTCATGAATAGACAAGTATTGAACAGAACATCTAAGTTCGTTATATATATGTCTCTTTTAGCTGCTATATCCATGTCGTTGGGCTTAATGACATTCAATCCTGTATTCGCCCAAGGCACGACTGAAAGTGATGCAGCAGGAGGTGAAGAAGCCCAAAGCACAAGCGAACCAACAGAACTAATCTCTACGATTCAGAGCTTGTTAAGCCAAGCAGTAGTTGAATACGGTAACCAGAATTTCACCGGCGCAACAGACCTTGCACAAATTGTTTATTTG
>JARBAV010000375.1 GCA_029237515.1 Nitrososphaerales archaeon | reverse complement strand
TTCAATACCTTCTCTATAATAGGAGTCGGCATGCTACAAAATAAGAGCTGGATACATATTAATCAAGATATATGATATGATAGTTTGTTTTCAATAGTAATTCCACGGATTGGTATAAAAGGATTATGGTACAAGTATGTAAATAAATCTGATAAGTATATCATGATTTTCTAATCTAGCTTAGCTGATCGTACCAAATTATTTATTAATTATAGTATTACAATACAATGAAAACAAGATCAAATTTCGAAACTAATGTAATCTGCATTGTATCAGCCATCGTATTGATATCAATAATTGTACTATTTACTACTACTTCTATGAATGTCAATGCACAGAACGAATTGTGGACAAATTCATTCAATATTGGAGATTGTAATTTCTCTACAATAGGCACCAATCCATACTTTATTCTACAACCAGGTTATCAACTTGTATTTGCAGGCATAGAGGATAATGAGCCTCTTATTGTAACTGTAACGGTAAGCAATGAAACCAAGGTTGTTGGAGAGGGAATAGTCGCAAGAGCTGTTGAAGAAAGAACTGTTGACAGCAAAACGGGTGACTTAAAGGAACTTACCAAAGATTACTTTGCAATATGTGAACAGACAAACAGTGTATATTATTTTGGAGAAGATGTTAATAATTATGAAGACGGTAAACTTGTTGATCATGAAGGCTCTTGGCTACATGATTCAGATTATGCAAGAGCTGGTCTGATAATGCCTGGAACCATCTTGCTTGGTTCAAGATACTACCAGGAAATAGCTCCAGACGTTGCGCTGGATAAGGCAGAGATAGTAAATATGAATCAAACGGTAAATGTTCCTGCGGGCAGCTTTGACAACGTAATAAAAATGATAGAAACAAATGATCTTGAGCCAGGAATTGAGGAGGTAAATTTGCATGCTCCCGGAGTCGGACAGGTAATAGATAATGATATGAAACTAGTCAGATATGGATATATCAAATAACATTACACAAGTTATTTTAGTGTTGTAATAAGTTAACTAATTTCGCCAAGAAATGATCAGACAATCAATAAGAGTAAGGAGGTTAGATGGATCGAACTGGCCGCTCATGTCAATATCATATTAGAATAAACCCTATGAAAAAATGAAATTGGGGCATAAAGGAGTCGATATTTGTAAATTGAAGATTTAATATTAAGAACTGAAAAAGTGAAGATTTAACTTTAAATTAAATGAAAATGGAACTAGAAGTTATTTAGAAAAGGTTATGGAGGGGTTAAAGAAGAAAAGATAGTGTAATCTGATTGTATGTGTTACATATATGGGATCAAGCAGGTGTAGCTTTCATTTTAGCAAAGTTTCAGCAGATCAATGGCAATGAAAGTAAAGTTATAAGAGTTCAGAATGCTGACAAATATGGTATAGACGAGTATTATAAAGAATTTGGATTGTTCGTAACTTCCGAAGAATTAGTTTATAAATCAATCGAGGAGGCTAGAAGAGCAGATGTAATACATATTCATAGTTTACCAGAAATGGTAACTAGTATCCGAAATGTGTATAAAAAATCAAAGGTTATCATCCTTCACTATCACGGTACTGATATCAGGGGTTTCTCTGAGGAGGATAATTCACAAACATCTAATTTACGAAATATTTTAAGGCCTAAAAATATAGTTAGAAAAATTCGTAAGAGACGTCTACATATCAAAGCACAAAGATTAGCAGATAGAGTTATTGTGTCAACACCTGATTTGATTCAATTAGTCAAAGGATCGATTTTCTTACCAAATCCTATCGATACTAATCATTTTAACAATAAATTGGTTAAAGAGAGTTCTGTTGGTGTATATAAAGGATTATTGGTAAATAGTGAAGTCACTGACATTAAACTTGCTATGAACTATTGCAAACGTAAGAAAATCGATCTTAATATTGATATTTATGACAGAACAAAAAATCCGATATGCTATAAAGACATCCCAAATTTTTTGAAGAAATATGATGTGTACGTTGACTTAAGATTTGTAAATCAGAAATTACTTAAAAATCTTAGTAAGACTGCGTTAGAAGCATTAGCATGCGGATTAAGAGTATTAAATTATAATCTTGAATATGTAGAAGATTTGCCATCAGAACATTGTCCCACAAACGTGATTAGGACTTTGTCATCCATATATTCAAATAAAAGGAAGAGAACTGAGACAATTAAATTAGAATTGGAATTAGCAATTTTGAATATGATTGATGGAATCCCTATCTTAGTAAGAAAACTGTTGAAACGTGGTCAAATATGATCCTGATTTAGTTTTTGATCTATGGATACATTATTATTAATCTCTTGTTCTCTTGCCAATATTTGTAAAGTTATAAAGAAGTATGGTTATAATTGATATAAGTCAGTGGTCCCGAGTTTTCATCATCCATATAATGATTCTAATAATCAATATAAATCAAATTCTAAGATAAGTAAACAAGCCAATGCTCTAAAACAAAGGATCCGGACTGATTCTGAAAAATATGATGAGCAATTTAGAATAGGAATTGAAATTGAAATATGTTTAGTTGATAGCAAAGCAAGAGTAGTTAATGCACAGCCATTAATAGAAAAATTAAAAGAAACTGAATATCAAGTCGATTATGAGTATGGTTCTTGTCAATTTGAATTCAAAACTCCGCCAACGAATATGGAGAATATCCTTGAGCTCAATATATTATTTGAACAATTCATAGATCATATCGATAAAACGATTCAAAAGGTGTACAAAGATAGAGAGATGGTGTATCCTGTATTTTTGGGTGCTAATCCTTCACCACAGATTTTAAGAGAAGAATTGATCACAAATAAGCCGCGATACAAAAAGCTGGCAAAATGGCAAAGTAAAATTCCTGACGTTGAAATTGATGGATTGAAAATAAAAGCTCTACAGATAGCTACCGCAATACAAGGCTTTCATCTTCATCTACAAGGTCAAAATCCATCTCATACTGCTGTCATGTTCAATCACATATTAAATATAATTCCATCAGCTATTCTACTTGGAGCTAATAGTAAATTATTCGCTGGCAAAGTATTCTCTTTTCATGAACCACGAATTTATCTTTATGATCAATCAGAAGAACAGAATTCTGGATTTCCATCTATTTCAAAATATTTAGATGGTGTAGAAGATTATATTGATTATATTATCTCAAGGAAACCTATAATTGCAAAAGACTATTTTGAACTTGAGAAGGAAAGACATGATGATGCACGTATTAGGCTGAACTCTAATTTTTATCGGATTGAAACAAGGGTAATGTCAGTACAACCAACTCCTAAATCATTACTTTCAATGATCGAATATTTTATTGGGTACTTATATAGAGCGATTAATGAAGAAAGACAATTACGACCATTATCAGTTTTAAGAGAAGAGAGAGTAGCTGTTATTAGATCAGGTTACAATGCTCAAAGCCATTTTAATATTATAGATACAATAAGAAGTCAAATTGACTTTGCAAAGAAGGGTCTGGCTGATCTTGGTTTGAAGGAAGAATTTTTAAATATATTGGAGAAACGGATAGAAAACAAAAATAGTCCCGGGGATTACGTAGCTAAATTATGGCATGATAAATTTAATGGTTCTTTAGAGCAGACTGTTTCAGAGATAATAGCTCATATCTGGGAAAAAACAAAAACCAATCAACCAATTGTCTAACCATAAATTGTATCTTAACTAATTTTAGTTGACTCCGATTCGATTGAAAGAAGTACATTGGAGGTCAACGGGAATCCCAGTCGTAGGCAGACCACTAATCATATCTATTAAAACTTTAAATTGATAACCCATATGACTAGATTGCATTAATAGTAGAATACATAAAGGGCGCGAAAAGTAGATGTCTTTACTATCAGAATTAATACGATTGCGGAATGCTATGGGCTATAAGTTTTTCTTTCTCATTACCTAATTTGAGTATTTTTTCTGCTGCACGTTTAGCACTTGAGAGGCTTGCGTCAGCCAGCAAACCTTCTGGACCTACCCAATCTCCAACTATATAGAGATTTTCTGTACCTGGAACTTTCACATCTGGCCGGCCATAGATTCCTCCTTGAGAAGCGCTAACTAAAGCGTTGTAAACTACCATGTTTGGTAAGAATCTTTCTTTAACAACTACCTTTCTCCATCCAGGCTGGATCAAATCCATTAATTTCTCCAATTCTTTTCGGTCGGCCTTTGGATCTGATGGTATAGAGGAACCTAAATATTTCATTACATGTATTAGCGCTCCTCCATTTGGAGTTAATCTGGCAAAAGCAGAATGAGTTGAAAGATACAATGGATTGTCAATACCATATACACCAAATACGTTAGGCTTGGGAAGAGTAGTCAAAGCAATATCTAGGGTGGCTGCTCTCACCGGATTTGTTCCTTTAACCATCTGGGATAGAAAAGAGGAGTTAACTAGACTACTCTGTTTCAAGAGATCATATACATCTTTTGGACCAACTGCCATTATTAAGGTTTGAGATGAAATTGTGTTTCCATCAGAGAGATGGATCAACCAGGACAGAGATGTATTATTATTAACATTTTCTATCTTTGTTACTCTTTTACCTGTCAATATCTTTACACCTGCCTCTTGCGCAGCTGCAGTTAATCCGTTTACTAATGTTTGCCAGCCTCCATCCAAATAAATAACTCCCCCAGCAAATGCGATTTGAAGCTGGATTATAGTTGCTCCTGCACTTTGAATTTCTATATCATTGGCATATGTTGTAATGCGAGAAAACATTTTTACTAAATCTTTCACATCGGTATTGTGGATATTTTTGTTTATCCAGTCCTCCAAGCTTATGTCTTGAATATATTCAGGATTGATCTTATTTAGAGATGCAAAAAATCGAATAGCTTCTATCTTACTTTGTAATCCTTTTAGTAATTTTGTTGTGAGGAGTTGACGTAGGCTTCCAGGGATGGGATATTTTTTACCTTTTTTGAATGCATAATAACCTCCTGTCGTAACTTTCTGACCTGTATAGGATATTCCAAGTTCCTTTAGAATCTTGATGCCAGGTCCTGCAGTGTATATTGCATGAGGACCTTGATTTAGATAAAAACCGTTAGATACTGATGTTCTTGCTCGACCGCCTATTTCAGTTGACCTTTCTATAATGGTCACAGGCATTCCGGCACGAGCAATAAATGTGGCAGCTGTTAGTCCAGCTAATCCTCCTCCTAGTACAACTATTTTCCCTTTATTAATTTCTATATCACTCCCAAATTGATATTGGTTGGTCATCCAACATATTTTATGACGTAGGAGTATATATTTGTTTGTTGGCTGGCCATCCAACATATTTTATATATCGACTTTAATACAAATAGAACTCTAGTAAAATGGAGGGTAAACCTACTCTACCATTTGTCTCGCATCTCTTGTACATTGTTGAGTCATTGTTTCAAGATATGTATTAGTAGTTGCCCTAGTCTAATATCATCATCGACAGTGCCTAATCTTGTAAGGTGTCCTCCTACAAAATTATCTAGATCATAATTGTTGGTAATCAATAGTATTAGACATTAACGCGGATTGAATAGTTAACAATAATCTTATTATCCTCTGGTATTGATTCCTCAACGGCAAACTCACTGTCTTATCGTGCAACTTAGGAAATGCGTCTAG
>JARBAV010000374.1 GCA_029237515.1 Nitrososphaerales archaeon | reverse complement strand
GTCACGTTACCTACTAAATGGATCTGTATTTAATAAGGCACGGACAACCTGGTTCTGGAAAAAATATTGGACTTGGTTTAAGTCCAAATGGGACGAACAAGAAAACTCTGACTGTAGAAGGTGTTATTGAGATCGAGCGCACTGGTAACGCTCTCAAGACCCTGAATATAATACCAGACGCGATTATCACAAGTCCTCTTGAACATGCACGTCAAAGCGCTGAAATAGTTGGTAGCATTCTTTCTGCAAATAATCGTGGTACAGATGGGAAACTTAAAAAGAAGAAGAAATTAAGAAGCGTCCAAGTTTGGAATGACCTAGCTCCAGAAGGAGATAGAGCCCTTGTCTATAAAAACCTCGCAAAATTCAAATATGATTCTAAGATACTTGTCGTGGGCCATGAACCTTTCTTGACAAGAATGGCGGCAGATATTGTATCTTCGTCATCATCACAAAATACTCGTAGAGGCGTTAGACGTTCTGTATTGTCCATTAATCCAAATTTGGGAGATGACAGAGGCAATCATCATAGGAGGATTGTGCTAAAAAGATCTGGATTGGCAAGAATAAGCATTACTTCTATGAATCCGAAATTAATAGGTGAGTTGCGATGGCTACTTACTCCTATGTTACTAAAGGAGATATCATTAATCAAGACAAGTAAAAAGAAGAAGGGAAAGAAATATCAAAAGCTATTCCAATCTCCTCCTATCATATCCTCATCTGATTTTAATACAACCTCCAGGACCAAATCGGCTGTATCAGCAATTAATCAATAGGATTGTTCAAGAGTAATAGTACTAAAAGGAAGTTTTGTAGGGATACATGCTGGTTCTATAAGGCGCACAAAAGCAGATACATTACCAGTTATTATGAAAATGGATCCAAGAGGTGTGTTGAGTGTGATATCTTCTTACAATGGGATGGTGCAAGATGTCCTTGCTGTGATCATATCCTTCGCGCCAAACCACACAACAACCAATCGAAGGGGAAAATGCTTGAAGCAGTATTTCGGATTTGATCTATCCCCTCATTTTATGTCTATCTTAATATGAGTGGGCAAAATGTACTATTGTTGGCATACTTTAAGCAATATAGATGCAGAGTACCTAAAAAGTACTCTGTTGAAATGACGCAGATTATGCGTTATTCAAAATTTTTTGACTTTCACGACAAGAACGCATAAGCTCAAATTATGGCATTTTGCATTAACCTTTCAAATCATGATAAAGCTAAAGCCTTTTGCCAACACTAGTGTCTTTAAAGAGAGGAGCTAAATGAAAACACTTCTTCTCCTTCGTCATGCTAAGTCTAGTTGGAAGTTTCCTGATCTGACCGATCATGACCGCCCACTGAACCGACGAGGTAAGAGAGATGCGCCTAGAATGGGAAGGACCTTAAAGGAAAGAGAATTGGTTCCAGATCTTGTTATCAGCTCTACAGCCACTCGTGCAATGGATACAGCTTCAGCTGTTGCAAAACACTGTGGGTACAAAGGTAAGAGAATTAAATTTGAATCATTATATGCTGCTGAGCCTGCTGCTTACATTGCAGTACTCCGAGAAGTTGCTGATAACTACCACCGAGTCTTGATAGTAGGGCATAATCCTGGCGTGGAGGAGCTGATTGAAATGCTCACTGGGGAAATACACATAATTCCAACTTGCACGCTAGCTCAAATAGAATTTGATATAGAAAAATGGTCTACAGTACGTCGTCGACTCACAGATCGAGGTAGGCTAATTGAAATATTTAAGCCCGATGAATCAGAATAGGCGACTTGAGGCTGACAAGAAGAAGAAGTAGGAGAGCAGGCGTCGGATATTCTTGTGAGTTTGTGCTAAGCGCCCTTTCGAGGCTAGAACAATAGTCTAGCTCTTCTGGAGGCGTAATTGTAGGGCCATGAATGGAACTCCAAAGTTCTCGGAAAGATTGTGGGAGTGGCGTTTGTTTAGCAATACACTCAATAAAAGCCTCTTAAACGTGATACAAGGGTTACCTGTGAAATTCGATCGCCCTACCAAAATGACTGATAAGTATGTGTGGACCCCTGACTGTAACTTGAATATTAAGTTGCGGAACAAGACCTAAAAATAAAAGAACTAATAGGTTTTCAACCTTGTGAAATGGATAATGCCTTGGGTACTACCACATATGCTGAGCAATGGACAACAGAGGTCTATAGCTTTCCAATCCCCACTTTGCTTATGAAAAGAATTGGTAAGGGATTAGGCATAAGAAACTTGCCTAGATCTTTGCCTTTGGTAGAAAACAAGAAACAATTTATAGAGTTGCTTCAATCTCATTCAAATTCGGTTAGGATATTATCGATATTTAAGCAAAGGGAACAGCATTTGCTTCCAATTGAGAACGAACCCAAAGACAAATGCGACAAGAGAGTAGGAGTGACAGTAGAAATTTCACATTTGGCAAGTCCTGAAGATGTTTCTACTTTATCTATAGAACATTCCTGTATCGATATGGTAATGGCTGCAATACCAATCATAATGCGAGATGTGGATAAGCAGGCTTACCGAAGCATGATATTCATGAATTACCTACAGGTAGTGAAAATATGGGGTCTTGGAAAAAAAATATTTGACTAATTGAATGGTCCTCATTGCATCAAATTGAATTACTCTCAATTTTGAAGGTATCACTTATATCTCATTCAGTCGTTTTACTTTAGAATACTTTCATTTGATTTCATACAGGTTTCCATCCAGTCCTGGTATAGAGCCCCCGGGGAGAATTTACGTTGTAATAGAGATACCTAAAGGTAGTGGTGTAAAGTACGAGGTTGACCCCAAGAACGAAATTCTGTATGCAGACCGGATTCTTCCAACCTCGGTAGTATATCCTTGCAATTATGGATTTATTCCTAACACATTGGAACGCAACAGCGACGATCCAGTAGATGTCTTTGTCATCGAAAACGATTCGTTATTTCCATTTTCGGTGATCTCTGCACGTCCTCTTGGAGTAATAATGACCAAGGATCAGGATGGAGATGACAATAAAATAATAGCGGTTCCTGATAATCGAATTGATCCCGAGTTTTCCCATCTCACGACTATTTCAGATGTCCCAATCCAATTTAGAAAGAAATTGGAATATTTTGTGAACCACCATAAGGATTTGGAAGAAGGAAAATTCGTTCAGCTTACTGGTTGGGGAGGTAAAGAATTGGCTGACAAGATGATTCAAAAATCTATAGACAGATATCAAAAGAAGCTGAAAAAGAAGACTTCACAAGATTAGATTTCATTTGGTCGGAATTCTGTTATATTTTGTCTAGCTGGGTAAAATTACAGGTTTGATAAGACAGATCAGCTTATTCGCTTTTATAGGCGTTACCGCTTTTAAGATAATATTTCCGTCCCATGATTGGTAACAAAAAGTAGATCGGCTAGGGAAAAATTCTAGAAAAACCCTAGCCATCTACGGCTGTTAGATGCGATCCCTATTGCAGTGGTAGTTCAGGGGATGCTGGTAAGATCCAACTGCCAAATTGCAATTGGGTATGTTGTAATTCAATATAGAAATCCATTGTACTTAAAAGTTTTGTCGAAAAATGTTTTATTTACTATAAGATGATACTAAAAATAATTATTCTCTATAACATGATAAAAATTCATTGAAATCCGAAATTAGGATGCAGCGACTCTTTCCTATTCATCTATTCAGGGCTAATTGATAAGTTAGATGGATGTGCTCGAATTTTTCAAATAAAAATATGAAAACTACAAGAGGCATGACGGCCACAGCACATTCATGTCTAGAACTGGCCGCCTACCTTCTCACGAGTGAAGTATGTTCGCAGTTTGTTAAGACCGTCATCCTTAAGTTAATTGTGTTATTAGATCATATTTTTATTTATGAAGATTCCTGCATACAGGGTCTATGAAATTTCTATATGAAGCTAACTGGTCGAGAACTTTTTAAATATCTTTGATGACGGATAGCAGATTCGAAAAATACATCAAAGCATTGTTCAGCGGCCGGCGTTTCCTTTATGTTAGAGGGCATTTACCATGACGAATAAAAATGTCAATTAAAAATGGGGATTGATCTTTATCCTTCGTCCTCTTCCTCGTCTCCCTCTTCTTCATCCAGATCGAGCTCTTCTATCTGTCCTCGTATCTCACCAGACGGAAAATCTATGCTATGAACGTTCACATACGTGCTTCCATTCCCCATAAATCCAATAAGTTGTTCAAGAGGTAGACCTGCCAATGGCCCTTGAACGTCTTCGTCAGTGAAATTTCCTCCAAGCGTTTCCAGTTCAAGGCCCGCGGGGCTATCAGATTTGAGTAGAGTTACTACGACCTTTCCGTTTTCGTCGTCGTTTCCGAAGTGTATATGAGCGGCTGTTACATTTGTTATGTCGCTCAACGCTAATTGATAATTAAGACTTTGGTTACTTCCTTGAATGGTAATTGTTCCATTTGCCTCAGTATTGACAGGAGGTAGTTCATTGTCGCCCGTTAATTCAGCAGTAAAAGCCTGCTGACCTAAGACTTGTTGCTGTATCACGCTAAATGCCAGAACACTTCCGACGATGGAAATGATTGTTAATGAAGCGATTACAACTATTTGTGACATGGGGAGATAATAATATGACTTACTAATCAAGGATTTCTATATTAATATTGGAGATCTATTGACACATCGTTGGATTCGGTAAATCTGTACATATTCACATATCTATAAATGATCTATATACGTCCATTATTACATCTACTTCGAGTATATTTGATTAGCTACTTAAACATGATATAACCGTCATACTCCAAATAATTTGAGATTCTATTCGGTAGATGTCTTTTTCTTAGTATTCTCAAGATTAAGTCTCGCCAATTGTAGGAAACAGGGTGTTGCAAGGCTTCTCCTGCCAATTTAAGTATATATTTCCAATCATTAAGAAGTGCACTACGAATAATATCTGAAGTCCAACACGTTCAGAAAAAACTCCGCTAATATCTATATATATTTAGATGTTATTGTTTTATAGTATCTATATTCAAAATCCTTTTTATAGTATGAACGAATTACAGGGGTAGAATGTCAGATATCTGTGTAAGAGTTGAAGACAAGATGGCATGTATAATCATGCAGGATATCCGCTCTGCAACCTTTCATCTAGCACATCATGTAACGGAGGATGGAACTATCGTACAACTTGATTCTAATTGTGAATATTGTCAAGTTTACATAGAAGAGCAGAGGATACTACTATAGATAAGTAAATATTTTTATCTCTCAAGAATTTCGAATTGCGGAGAGCCAGTATACTATTCATCTGGGGTGTCGTCAGCTTCACTAACATCATCTTTGTCATATTCGTCTGTGTTTTTGAATGCTTCTCTTTCGGTTTCGTTCTCACTCTTTCCCCCATCCTCCTCTTCCTCTTCTTCTGCGGTAAGGTTTTTTCGTTCCCGCTCGTACGCCTGGTCATGTCGCATGAGAGACTTTTATACACACTGGTTCTTAACCTAACAGAACGTACTTTATATAGCGTGATATGAAAACTCGGGCTCCTAAATAGACAAATTCAGTCTCTGTAAATTAGAAAATATTGAACACACAGTTAGATTAGATAATCTCCGATACGGCATGCGTGCTTCCGAGCGACTTTATTCTTACTCGCACCTTTTGTCCCAATTTTCCGTTCCTCACAAATATCACAAGCCCGTGAACTCGAGCAACTCCTTCTGGTCCGATCTTACTGGCTTCAGTAATCTCGAGATCGTATTCTTCTCCCACTTTTACAGGAAGATTACTTTCCAGACCCATCATCAAAGACCTTCACTGATAAAGGGGATATCCATTAACCCATTTATATGAATTATCTAATGACTCTTATTGTTTCTACATGTAGGAATTTCATAGGGTTAGCACTATATAGCTTGGTAATGTGATGGATAATGCAAAAGCTGACTGAAGTAAGTATGTAATAATACTGTTCATAAAGAATTTAGAACTTCTATAAGATTTCTAATTTGAAATCAATAGGGATTCATGCAATTCTGAGCTTACTGATAATTTCGTCCAACGTCAGGTTTGGTTTGTTTTTTAATACTTTTTTCATCCTCACGTATTCATATGTGGGGTGTTTCACAAGTGTTGCCACTTTTCGCTCCATCAAAGGATATCTTATAATCAGACCCAAGTTACAAAGTCGAGTATCTATAGAAGCTAGATAAGAATGTCGAAAATGAACTAACTAGGTACCTATTGAAAATATAGAAATCAAAGTATGCTTTCATAGCAGTGTTGGTTTCTATGCTACTTTCGTGTTGCATGGATTGTTGTATTTCTGTCCTTGAAAAATATAAGATCGTTCTTGTACTTGCAAGAACCTTGTGCGTGATGATTTTAGATATTGAGATAAGGGATATTGAGTACGAATTGCCTCATTCGAAAATTTCAGCTAAATTGGGATACTAAGAGGGTTTAGTATCCAACGGAAGCTGCAGCTGAAGTGTGCGCCGCAAATTATACTTGTGCTCTTGACTTTGTTCGTGAATCCTCGTGTGTAATTCGCAGACTATTACTCCTAAGCACACGTCACATTCCTTACCTCTCCTTGTACTACAATATTCACACATAAACATCAAAGTCTCACAAAGTGGATTTACGGGACCCCACCTAAATACTGTGCGGAGTTCTCATATTTATCAGACATAGAGAATTCCATCGCTCCATGCGTCCAAGGAGTTGAAGTTCTGATAAATATAGGGCTATAAGTACAAGATTCAACTTTTTTTGGAGAATCTGCTATCAAAATTGATGAAAGAGGATGTTTATTCGAAGTCCGGTTAGGTCGCAAGTTACGAGTACGCAAAGCTATGGGGGGCTCGCGCGCAAGCTTAATCCGGAAACTAAACCGATCCCGATAGGCCAACTTTGCAGGACTCAACAAAATTATACACGGATGTAAAACTACACGATATATACTATAATTAATATTCGCGATGGATTGCTAATTTACCCTTGGTCGATAATCGTGATAGTGAACGTAGAAGCTATGAACAATGGCAGCAAAATTATTCTGTTGCCAATCATGGTGAAACTGACAAAGATACATTAAACCATGACATCGTGTCACCCCCTGAGGCAATTATATGTCAATACTGTGATCTAAAAAAATGTGCGTGTTGCTTATATGAAGTGAATTATTATTACGACTTTGGATTATCTAGACGAAAAATAAGACTGTGTACCGCTTGTTATTATGAAGTTTATGGTGATGGACGAAATATATCACCTGAAGTAGTTACCAAGGCATACACTAGGATATGCGAGACGATCATAAATTCTGCGACATTTACAGTTAACCATAGAAATCGTCATAGGGTGAAGTATTTTGATGCAGTAAAGTGCGCGTTTGACATGAATCCCGAGGTAAGAGCATACTTGGGAGAGAGTTGTAATATTGATAAAAATCTGAAAGGGTTATGGAGCTTTACGTATGCGATAATCAATGGGCGAGAACGCGGCATCGAGGTGTTAAATGCAGACCCTGATAATTTGATCTTAGGCCTCGATGACAAAAAGATTTGCCTATCTACATGACGAAAAACTGAAATTTAGGTAACATTCACTTCACTGTCAATAGTTTTTATAAGTTAATTTGCCCATCTACAGTAATTATGCTTAAATACAAGCATAATGAGGAAGCCGTATATTAGTAAGCATATCTCGATAGTCAATATCAACGAACGCACTAATTCGAATGTGAAAATCACTATTTAAGCCAACTAGCAATCTATATATCTCTGTATAGGATCGAGAATACGTAATAGTAAGGGACCTGATTGGACACAGCAATAATTGTTGGTGTTGGTGTTATAATGGGTTCTGTCGTAGCAATAGCGCTGGTTTTTGGAAAAACAGTGCTAGGTGTTGCATGGACAGGAAACGGTGCAAAGAGGGTTACTGTAGTAGAAAGCGAAAAAAAGGACAATATTTTTCAACAGCACATGCAAGATAAGAATGACGTTTTGATCAAGAAAACCTCTGCCTCAAATTTAAGCAATGCCGACGGCAAACAAATTTCTTCCCAAGTAGAAAAGACAAGAGATCTTGAATCGTTGCTAAACAAGGAAGTTACCACGTGTGATAATGTGGCAATTGGATGCATCAGTGCACTCCAAAACGGTTTAATGTTTATATCCTGTACACCACTGAACATAAAATATGAGATACCTACGTACTTTGTAAGGCAATACGATCAAAATATTGTTTTGGTTGACATTTCTGCCAGAGACTTAGAACATTACAGACCACAATTGAGTTTTTGAAAGAATAGAAAGCATAGACTAAGGAGCCTCTTGCGTGATATGATAGTATATATAATAGTCTTTAATTGGTTAATACTATCTGATTGCAACACAATATTTATATTACTCAACCCTGATTTACCTTGCTAAAATAGACCGTATAAACGGTTGAGAGATGACCTATGTGGATACAATAATCCAAACTGCCGTTGTATTGGGAGGGACATTAATCCTAGCAGTTCCATTTGGTTTGTACATGGCTAGGATGATTTCATATGAAATAAGACCATTGGAGAGAACGTTAGCAATTGTTGAGAATAAGTTTTACAAATTAGTCGGAATCGACTCAAATAGACAGATGACATGGAAGGAATATTTATTCGCACTTTTGCTTGTAGACGGGATCGTTGCTGCAATATTTTTTATAATAGTATCAACACAAAACATGCTTCCTTTAGCAACTCCTGGATTGGAGAATTTTTCTATAGACTTGGCTTTTATGCAGGCATCCTCCTTCATTACCAATACTGATTTGCAGCATTACATTGGTGATCAGCAGCTGTCAAATCTGTCTCAGATGGTTGCCATCATTTTTATCATGTTTGTTGCGCCAGCTTCAGCCATTGCAGTTTCTTTTGCATTTATCAGAGCATTTATCAGAAAGAATTTTGGTCTGGGCAACTTCTATGTTGATTTTACTCGAATCATAATTACACTACTGCTACCTGTTGCATTTATCTCATCATTGTTACTAATGGTGTTGGGTGCCCCTCAAACTCTAGAATCATCACTTACGGTAAATACACTTGAAGGTAACGAACAGGTGATAACTACTGGACCAGTGGCATCACTGGAATCCATAAAGGATCTTGGCAGCAATGGCGGGGGATTCTTTGGATCGAATTCTGCTCATCCCTATGAAAATCCAAATGGCCTTTCCAATGCATATGAAATCTTTTTGATGTTAATTATTCCTCTGTCTCTTCCAATTGCATATGCCAAATTAGTAGGTAAAGGGAGGGGTGTATCTCTTTTAATCGCCATCCTAATAGGGTTTGGAATAGCTTTTGCCATCGCACTATCCCAAGTAAGTGGACCTGACCTATTGGAAACAAGGTTTGGAAGCTTTGGTAGTATATTTTTTAATATAGCTTCGATTGAAAGCAATACAGGTTCTGCAAATTCTGCATTGGCAGGAATGTCACCAAATGCAGTAATTGCTCTATTTCTTGGAATGTTCGTACAGGCCATTCCGGGCGCTGTGGGCACAGGAATGATGACTATGATAATTTACGTGATACTGACCTTGTTTATAGTGGGCTTGATGGTGGGCAAGACTCCTGAATTTATGAGTATGAAAATAAGTCCTAGGGATATCAAGTTATCAGCTATAATCTTTCTGGTTCATCCAGCGATTATTCTAATACCTACCGTATTAGCTTTTGTGACAGAAAATGTACAAGCGATTACAGAAGGTGAAATAACTCCATTTACATATACAGAAGTTCTGTACGAATTTACGTCAGCAGCAGCAAACAACGGATCTGACTATTTTGGTGCATCAGCTGATACTCCATTTTGGAATTGGTCTACTGGAATTGTTATGTTGTTGGGTAGATTTGTTCCATTAGGTTTAATGTTGGCAATAGCAGGTTCATTCACCTTGAAGGATAGAAAAGAGGTTATTGAACCCATCAAGACACAAGGCCCATTATTTATATCTGTATTAGTAGTAATAACATTTCTGCTGACTGCATTGACATTCTTCCCATTTATAGTAATAGGACCGTTTTCAATGTAGGTTATGGTTAACATAGGTGGAGTTAAATAAATGATAAAAGATTTCTTCAAAAATAATCCAGTGAAGAGAATACTTATGACAAGCGAAAGAAACGGGAGTAAGAATGATAATGATACTAACAAGAGTAATGAATCAATGACTAGTACAACATCGCCATCGATGTTAACATATTCGATGCTTACAAACAGGAGAGTACTAATCGACTCGATTACAAAATTGAATCCATGGTACTTGGCTAAACAAAACCCAGTGATGTTCACAGTGGAGGCCGGTTTCTTTGTGGTACTAGCAATTGCTATATTTCCTAATATATCAACAGAGTTTGTATCTCAAAATCAGATTTTCTACATTGAAGCTGCTATAATACTGATTTTGACAGTATGGTTTGCTACATTTTCAGAAGCGTTATCTGAGGGTCAAGCAAGGGCTAGAGTCGATTCTCTTAGAAGCTTAGAAAAGGAAGTATCAGCAAGAAAAATAGTACATGGAAAAGAAGTAACTGTGACGTCCACCAGCCTAAAACCAGGCGATGAAGTAATTGTGTATTCCGGCGAGATTATTCCGAGGGATGGATTGGTGAATGAAGGAAAAGCATTTGTGGATGAGTCGATGATGACTGGAGAGTCCAATCCTGTATTCAAAGAGAAAGGCGATCATGTTATTGGTGGAACTAAGGTTGCAAGTGATAAGATGGTGATAGAAATAACTGCAGAAGCTGGCAGAAGCTTCCTGGATCAGATGATTAGCTTGACGCAGAATGCGACAAGACCAAAGACTCAGAATGAAATTGCTTTGACGATACTCCTTGCAGGCTTATCTATGATATTCATCACGGTAATTGGGACTCTATTGTTCCTCGCATATTCGTTAAGTTATGCTGTAGACATAGCAACTCTAATAGCTCTACTTGTAGCTTTAATGCCAACCACAATTGGAGGTCTACTTCCTGCTATAGGAGTATCAGGTATCACAAGATTGGGAAGAGACAACATAATTGCAAAATCAGGTAAAGGAATAGAGGCAGCTGGTGATTGTGATGTGTTGATTTTAGATAAGACAGGTACAATCACAGAGGGCAGCAGAAGTGCTATTGCTTTCGTTCCTATGCAAGGATATACGGAAGAGGATGTAGGCCAGGCAGCTTTCGCAGCCTCTATACATGATACAACCCATGAAGGGAAATCCATAGTAGATCTGTCAGAACAAAAGAAATTCATACCTCCATTGTTAGAAAAAATACTGGCTGCCAGATCCATCGAATTCAGTGCAGAAACGAGAGTTAGTGGAATAGAGTTCGTAGCAAGCAAGAAAGTAGCTGCACTAAACAAAGAGGAGGAAGAAGAATTTAGAGAGATTGCAAGAACCGTTGTAAATGGAAAGGCCACAGATACAATAGATAGGCTTGAAGAAGATATTGACCGTGCTAGTAGGAGCAAAGTACATGATATGCTATTGGATTTAGAAAAGACTAAAGAAAGCGATGAGAAGGAGGGAAAAGATCAGATAAGGATTCTTAAAGGTGCAATCGATGGCGTACTTAAGTCAGCTCATCCAGGAGTCAATGTAGCAGAGCTTAAATGGAAAGCACAGGAGATTGGAGAAAATGGGGAAACCCCTTTGGCTGTGTCTGTGGGTAATAAGATTATAGGATTGGTAGTACTTAAAGACAACTTGAAAGAGAACATAAGAGAAAACTTAAACGAAGTAAGATCTACTGGGATAACCACGGTTATGATTACAGGTGATAATCAACTAACAGCCCAGGTTATAGCAAAAGAAGCAGGAGTAGACGAGATTATGGCAGAAGCCAAACCTGCAGACAAGCTAAAAAGAGTGGTGGAAGAGCAGGAGAAAGGCCATATAATAGGAATGATGGGTGACGGTACAAACGATGCCCCGGCATTAGCGAAGGCGGACGTAGGTCTAGCTATGAATAGCGGGACAGCGGCTGCCAAAGAAGCAGCTAATATGATTGATTTGGATTCCGATCCGTCTAACATATTGAAAGTAGTAAAACTTGGCAAACAGTTACTTATAACAAGAGGAGCAATCACTACGTTTAGCATTGCTAATGATGTAGCGAAATATTTTGCGATATTACCTGCAATGTTTATTGTAGAAAATCCTAAGCTCGAAGCATTAAATATAATGCAGCTTCATAGCCCTGAAACCGCGGTCCTCTCTACATTAATTTTTAATGCAATAGTCATACCTGCACTAATTCCTCTCTCACTGCGGGGGGTCAAATTCAAGCCAGAATCTCCAGAAAAGATGTTCTACAGAAACATGATGATATATGGCTTAGGCGGTTTGGCATTACCCTTTGTTGCGATTAAGGCAATTGACATGGTACTTACTGTGTTTATGGGGTAGGAAAAGAAGGAGGAGGAAGGGGAGACATCAAATAATGAAAAGAATAAAAGAAAACAATGATGGTCATCCTGGTCGTAATCATAGAGGCCTTTATGAAGATAGCATAAGAAATCTATTTAGGCAGAACTTGAGCCCTTCAATTAGGGTTGTCATTTTAATGATGTTAATAGCTGGTATTGCTTACCCACTAATTTTGACTGGCATAGGTCAAACCATCCTTCCGTTCAAATCAAATGGTAGCGTAATTACAATTGATGGAAAAAACGGAGTAGGCTCCGTATTAATAGGCCAAGAATTCACTTCGCCAGAATTTTTGCATATTAGACCAGCGGCACAAACAGCCTCTGGGGTTGATCCTCATATTACTCCTGAAGACGCTTTTGCACAAGCGGCAAACGTAAGTAAAGCAACCGGCATACCGATTAATACAATTCGGACCCTGATCGAACTGAACATAGAGAGAAACAGGATTGAAAATCTTATCGTATTTGCACCGCATTACGTGAATGTTTTGGAAGTCAATATGGAATTAGTAAGACAGTATCCGGATGTGTATGCGGAATATGCCACAGGCAATATTAGTAAGCAGGGGGGAAACGCCTAGCATGGAACCAATACTGTCACTATTTGTGTCATTTTTGG
>JARBAV010000373.1 GCA_029237515.1 Nitrososphaerales archaeon | reverse complement strand
CTACTGATTCAATGCTTTCTCTTAATGGAATATTGTTATAACGATACCATACATTATTTGGCGGCGAATATGGAAAATTATCAAAAAATTTAGTATCATAAATTATTTCTGGACGTGAAAATACTGTATTTACTCCAGTTGCAAAGAATTGTTTTGTAGAATAATATCTTCTTGTGGCTTCTTGAGTTGCTATTGAACTATTCTCTATTGACTCATTTTGTTGCCACCACCAACCATTGCTAATTAATCGTGCATTAGATGGTGTAGGAACGGCAAGGATGTTTGTCCAGAAATCTTCAAGTTTTTCTATAGAACCTTTCCAGCACTCCTTAGGAGCAAGATTAGGATTGTCCTTCTTTTTGTTAGTTACATAATTTACTAAGATTGTTGCGTTTATTGCACCTATAGAAGTCCCTGCAATTATGTCAAAAAACGGATTATCCTCATCATCTTCGTCTTTTAGTTTTAGGAATAAGGTTTTCAAAATCCCAACCTCATAAGCTCCCAGTGCACCTCCTCCCTGTAATACGAGAGCTCGTTGCTTTTCTGGTATTTTAGACATTAATTCTTGATTCTCTTCAAGCCTAAAATAGTTTCTGTGCGAGATCGACTTCCTTATTCATCGATGTCTGGAATGTCGGAATAGCCTTGAAACTGGTGTAAGACTGGCCAAAAGCCAAATGATATACCTGCACGTCCAGATAATACATACAAGGAGCAGTGGCAAGGTTGTGGAGATTGGCTTGGTACGGGGTCTATAGCATTTACTAAAAGACAATATCTTCCATTCGAAGATACTAGGAAGTATGCCCGTAGTTTAAAGTTTAAAACTTCACAACAGTGGAACAACTGGTGTAAGTCCGGAAAAGAAGCCTGATAATATACCAGCAGATCCTTCACACGTTTACAAGAAAAAATGGAAAGGTATGGTTGATTGCACAGGTACAGGTACCATTGCATTACAAAATAAAGTATATAGATCATTCGAAGAAGCTCATAAATATGTAGTACAACAGCATTTCAAGTCCAGAGAGGAATATATCAAATGGTGTAAATCTGGAGAAAAGCCAACTGATATACCTACTTCTCATGCTGCAGTATACAAAGAGCAGTGGTAAGGCTGGGGAGATTGGCTTGGTACTGGATACACTGTTCCTGCTAACAGAACTTACAGATCATTTATTGAAGCTAGAGCCTACACTCTTGCACTTCATCTGGGTGATACGGACAAATGATTTGAATATTGCAAGTCTGGTACCAAATCAGACGACATTCCAACTTACCCCGATTCTGTATATGAGGACGAATGGATTGGTGAAAAGCTTGTATAGATATAATATCATGGTAATCCTTGTGCTCGTCTAGCTCTCAATGTCTAAGACTATTCTACCATAGATGATACTCTGTTGTGGTGATAAAATTAGAATATAAATACATTAAAGAAGTTGCTATATCATATCTTACGGCTAGCGATACTAGTTCTTATGATTGGTGAATTGGTGGAAGTATACTACCATTAATCCAGCTGAATTATGGAAGAATTGGGCTAAAAGTTAGCTTATGATGAACGCCGCAAGTAATCACTGAAGATCATTAATAATATATGATGTTACTAATAATCATACACTATAACTAACATATGTAATTACCATAATAACCAAAACAGGGATCATAATATTGATTATATTTTACGTAATTGTACGTTGCGTCAGAGTCGAGCAAAGGATAACATCATCTCCGCCCATCACCCGCACTATCTCCAACATTTCTATCATTTCCCGCTCCTTGCAGGGTGTTCTCAATTTAGAGAGGTCCAGGACAATATTTTGGTACGCTAAATTACATCATATAGTATTGTTTATTAGAACTCTATAGAGACAATCCCTATAGAATGCCATATGTTATTAGAAGAATCTCCCAAATGGACCATATGTAGTTTACCTTGAAAAACAGCTAGTGCTGGAGATGCCTTACTCAGTTGATCAGGAATTCTAACTTTTGGCCACCACCATGTCATAATTTACTTCACCGACTCTAATATATAAAAAATATGATAGAGAATATCCACCATGTAATAGTTTGGTTCTTTGTTTGCGGATTCAAGCATGACTTCTAACTGTCTCAATTTTCTATCTAGTGTTCGTAAAGGCAGATTCTTCTTTCTATTGATTTCATTATTTGTATAGATGACTGCCTTGTAGACATCCTAATGACCCGACTATATCTAGTCTACTCTTCGTCATACTCCACACAACACGAATATGGTGACAGTCTATAACTAACAAACAGCGCTATGTGAAGTAATTCGGCAATATCATACAGCTGGCAGCTACCACCGCCCTTAAGGCAGGGCACGAGGTTTTATTCGGTGGAGGAAAGGAAGCTATCGGTTATGATCGGAAAATTTTCTTCAAAGCTTATAACGTAAATTGGAGCGCGCGATCAAGACGTGGAATCCCTTTTTACTGGCATAATGTAAGAAAGCAAGTCGAAAGAATATTGAGAGAAGCAAGACCAGACATAGTACATGCACACGATATTTTTGCAATCGAGATAGGCTATCTAGACTGCTAAAATGGTATCTGAATTTGGAATTCCATTTGTGTATGACAATCACGAATACTGGTCAGAGTACTCGAAAATACTAGCAGATACCAGTAGAAGCACCTTTCAAAATCGGAAGTCAACTCTACCAAGAAAAATCTTTAGTAGACTAATAAGGAAATTCCTAAACGATTATGCTGTAAGACTATGGAAAAAGTGTGAAACAGAATTAGCTGTTTTTGTCCGGAAAACTTTTAGTCCAACAAAGGCGAGAATTCTCAATGGACAATTAGTTCATTGTAATTCCTCTGCGACTATGAACAAATATTACATCTACATTTGCTCCATCGACCCAATTTAGTAATTTAATTGGTGAATCTGGAGGGGACAGTTAACATGCCGGATTGTAACTCATAATCATCAAGCTGACGAGAGAAGGAGTAAAAAACATATTGTTTGCTATACAGAGTAGTGAGTGATTGAATGGGCAAGTTTGACTCGGTCGATATTAAAGAGGTATCTGGAGATATAATTGGTATTGGTATCGATGGCAATGGAAACATTATTGGAAAAGACATCAGCATTGTCATAAACCAAGCTCATGATTTTGGACTAAATTTGCTTTCTTCGAATTATTTTAATGACTACCGAAGCACAGAGCAGGATTTAAAAGATTGGAAAAATGGCTTTTCATTTAAGTTAGAAGCAATTAAACAGAAAATGGAGTATAGGCGGAATATCATAGACAAAAT
>JARBAV010000372.1 GCA_029237515.1 Nitrososphaerales archaeon | reverse complement strand
TCGGCATTACGCGTTAATCCGTAATTCATAGCCTGATCTTCAAAATCCTGAATGAAGTTGATTGCTTTTTTGATTTTTGATTTGACTTCTGTAGTAGGCGCTGAACATGAAATCTTGGGGATAGTAATACTTGGAGCCAACTTTATAATATTTTATTTAGTTGGAATCTATCATGCGGATAGAAGGTTTAGTCAAGCAGGGCCCATTATGGAAAAGATCGTTGAGGTTACATATGCGACCGGACACTCCCTTGAGGAAGAAAAAATTAGAATAGATACTATAAAAAATATCAATACTACTATGCAGGCCATGCCGGAATCATACAGTGTAGCGTTGAATCTGTTGTTTTTCTTTTTTGACAGTCGCTTGATGGTCTTTGTTATTGGATTGCTTAACAGAAAACTTTGGCTTAATCGTTTTATTAATCTCGATAAAGATATACAAAAGGACTACTTTGCGTTCTGGGATAAAAATCGGTATCTTCACTATGCCATCCAAGCTCTAAAATCATTGGTAGCGTTCGGTTACTACACTAGTCCTGGTACCTGGCAAGGTATCGGATATGGAGGCACTCTTCTTGGGAGGAGCTATTGGAAATGAGTGAGATAATTGTAAAAGAAAATCTTCCCGATAAACAACCAGTGGAAGCTGACATTTGTATTATTGGCTCGGGTGCCGCAGGATGCGTACTTGCATATGAACTTGCCAAAACGCACAAAAGAATTGTTATCTTAGAGAAGGGCCGTCACTATTCCATAGAATGGATAAAAAGGATGCAGAACGATGAACACGAACTTTTAAAACTTTGGAAAAACAGAGGTATTTTTGTCTCTCGCAACTACTCCGTAAATATAGCACAAGGTCAATGTGTTGGGGGTTCTACTATGATAAACTATGGGATCTGCTTTGAAATTCCCGATGCCGTTCTCACAGATTGGCAACAGACTCATAAGGTTTCTATTTCTAAGGATGAATTAGGAGCAGCATATAAACGAGTAGGAGAGATGATAGACATAAGAAAAATTACTGCCCAAGAGGCTGGCAAGTCTCACGTAAAGCTGAAAGAAGGTTGTGACAAGTTAGGGTATTCCAGCGACTGGATGTCAAAATGTTACATTCCTGATAAAGGAAAACAAAGTGCATATGTCGCATATTTACAAAAAGCTAATTTTGAGAGTATAGAACTCTATGCTAACTGCACCGCAAAAAAGATTGTAGTAGAAAATAAAAAGGCAGTTGGAGTCATTGCGGATTTCAAAGGAAATCAATTCGACAAGCCCAAAGATCTTGCGGTAACTGCTAAACGTATAATCCTCTCCGCTGGACCTATAGCCTCATCTGAACTTTTACTTCAATGTAATCTGTCCAATTCTAACGGCCAGGTAGGAAAACATCTAAGCGTCCATCCATCTTCATCGGTGGTTGCAGAGTTTGATGAGGAGTTGCAGGGTGACGAAGGATATCCTATGGCTTTCTATTGCGATGAATTTAGTATAAGGAAAAAAGGAAAGCCAGGATTTGTAATTGAATCAGTTTTTGTTCCCCCCTCACAATATGCCATTATAACCCCTTCATACGGTAAAGAGAACAGGGATTTTTACTTAAGTAAATACAACCATGCTGCAATGGCAGGTGTATTAGTACATGATAAACCCGATGAACCAAAAGGAATTGTTACCCTTAATTGGCAAAAAGATGCTGTTGTTGATTATGAATTGAGTAAAGTAGATCAGAAAAATATGACCGAAGGATTGAAAGAAGCAGCTCGTATATATTTGAAGGCAGGAGCAAAGCAGGTAATAACTGGACATATTGAAAAGACTGTCATCGAAAATGAGGAACAACTTGGATTGATAGATCAGAGGGGCGCCGGTATGGGTGCTTTACTTATGGCCTCAGCGCATCCTCAAGGAGGCAATCGTATGGGCGACGATAAATCAGCTTCGGTTGTAGACTCGCATTGTTGCAGTCATGAGATAAAAAACCTCTTCATATGTGATGCAAGTGTATTTCCTACTGCCGTCGGCGTGAACCCACAGTACACCGTAATGGCCATTGCAACTCTAACCGCAGATTATATCAACAATAATCCGCCTACATAAAGAAAAATTTATGAAAATTATGCCTTATTTGGCTGACTAATCCAAATTCAGTTCCATGTGATGAGCTATTCTAAACGCCAGCGCACTTATGGTAAGAGAGGGATTAACACCCAACGAAGTTGGAATTATAGACCCGTCTGCAATATATAGTCCAGGATATGTGGATCTACCCGTTTTCCCTCTAAACACTCGGCCTAAACTATCAACAACACCCTCTGAAGCATCATCGGCCATTGGACATCCACCAATGGGATGGGCAGTTACCTGGGTTCTAAATTTGGTATCCCATAAAGGAATAAGAAGGCTGTTCTCACCTTCTTTGCCGATCTCTCTAGCAAACAATTGCATGGTATGCAACATGCTCTCATATACTGGTTGATTCAAATTGTAACATTTATCCAAACCTATTTCGTTCTTTTTGTTATTCATGATTAGCTTGCATTCATTATTAATATCTCTCCCTATTCCAAACAAGACTAGGATATTGGAAACACGTTCCTCTGGAGATTGATTTGAATTTCCCGAAAAGAAATTTACTAATACAGAAAAAATGTTTATAATACCAGCTATAACAGAAATATCCAACCGATTTACTATTTTGGAGAACATATTTCTGTTTTCATAGTCAAAATTAATCTTATTGAGTATTCTTTGGTTGAACAATTTAAGAAAAGATTTATCAGGTCTGTATGGTTCAGATGGAATGGAACCTTTATGTTTTTGCAAAATATTGAAAATACTAGCGAATGCATCTGCAAACATTTTTGGAATTCCTAGATCCTCTATTGAAAAAGCAAAACTGCCCTCATTATCTTTAAATAAGGCTATGGAAGTTAGCATTGGTCCCCTTGAAGAATCAACATTATACTTTGTTGGATTTACAATTCCAAAAAAATCTCCATTTGTGGAGAATTTCTTTCCCAACATATCGCTTAATTTCAATCTCTTAGATTTTAGCAGAATCTCTGTTGAACCGAGTGTTCCTGCTGAAATTACTATGTGGTTTGTTTTAATTATCTTGGTTATGCTGTTTCTTTCTTGCTCAGTCAGCTCTTTAGCTGGAGAGAAATCATCAAAATCTACTATATCACAATAATCCAAAAATTTTATTGCATACTTGTGATCCTCACCTTCCAATTCGTAGACCTCCAAAACTTCACACAACGTATGAATATCAATGGGCAATTGTTCTTTTACTATAGCATTGAATAGATGATTATCCAAAGTATGACGGGCATCAGGAACACAACCCAGGCCGCACCGTCCCTGTCTTTGGCATATATTTTTTTCAATCAATGTGGAATATTTTTTGATATCATCTTGATTGGGACGACCTGAACCTGAATTGAAAACATCTTTGGATATGTCAGTAATGGATAGGTTTGCATCAGCATCAAGTAATGGTTTGCCGTTGCTATCTGTAATCGGTCTCCCAAACTCATCTCTTTTTAAATTCATTATGTTACCTGTCAAATCAGATATTCGTTTTGCAGCATCTTGAAATACTTTGGATTTTGGTAGCTTTACTGGAGGATTTGAAAATGCTGAGACAGTTGTAATAGGGTTGACTCCTATGAATTCTTCTGCGATTGGATAGTAGTCTTCCAGAGAGCCACTTCCATCACTTTCGGTCGGCCAATTCTTATATACATCATGATCTGGCTTTACAGTAAGGTTAAAGTAAACCAAGGAACCTCCTCCCACACCGCTTCCAGAGATAACATTTACATTTTTTAACCTTCTAAAATCATAAAGCCCTTCGACTTTATTTGAAGCCCTTGAGTTTCTAATAGCAGTAACCATACCCTTAATATCATT
>JARBAV010000371.1 GCA_029237515.1 Nitrososphaerales archaeon | reverse complement strand
GAATAAAAAACACTACATTAACCACATGGAACAACTAGCATTAGTGAATTAACTGAGTAGGTCTTCTCCATTTCATATTTTTTCATATATTTTTAAGAGAGAGTAAGAGTTTGATGGTAGGTGTGCAATCGGAGTGGTAATGTCATACTTTGGATGGGACGTTAAATTCCGGTCAGATGCATCAGAAAGTTTGCAAACAGCTTTACATGCATTGGAAGATGTGGGAATAAATGGTGGTAGAGTAATAGAATTAAATGACTCTGGCAAGACATTTGAAGAAATAGCTGATTATATAGATCAAAATCAAACCATTCGTGGTTAAGTACTATCTCAGCTCAATTATGAGTTATTGGTAGAACCATCGATATCAATACTCAAACAATTTAGGTGAATGTCTAATTGAACAATGACAACATGACCTGTAACCACAAGTTTTACTACTAACTAGAATATTTTATAGTGAACAGAGTATGTAGTGATAGATAGTCACTTGAACACTGTATTTATCCAACAATCTCGATACAGCGAATTCATTATCATAAAATAATTCTCTCACTGGTACAAGTAACTCTATGACAATCGAGGAGAAGCAGCCGCTAATAGCAATAACTTCACATCTTTTTTCCATCGATAGAATGATGATTTCGTTTTCTGCTGCCAGCTTAGCTTATCGGTTCACATATTTTCATCTATATTAGGCTTAATGTGTATATTAAGCTCATCAAAGTCTCTGTTAGGTAGTCCTTATTTTGTTCTTTAAGAATAGTATAATTTAGAAAGCAAACTTAAAAGATAATTTTTTTCTGGGAAATGGCACTATTTATACATCGTTTATAAATAAAATTAACCACTTTTTCTTCACCGTATTCGACTTCTTTGTTCTGGTAATGCTTAGCGGTTTTCACCAAAAGGTTTGATAGTGATTCAGCTATCTCATTCACTTCATTGCATGTATAATTAGCACTCGGATCGTTTCGTCCTTCCGTAACATAATAGGCTGACAATACAGATCGGGCTCTCTCTAAACTAACTGGAAAGAAATACCGTCCAATGTTCTTGGGAAGTGCTTCCAAATCGTATACGAACAGATAAGCAACGCTTGCAAAAAATATTTGCATTATTCTATGTTTTTCAATCTCTCTTTTGACTACAATGACAAGCTTTTTAGAACGAAGTTTTTTTATGTGAAAATTTAATGAGGGTGCGCTTAGGCCTAATTCATTAGCAAGTTGTGCTTGAGTCATAGGCTTTTGCCGTAGCAGTTCTAATATGGCCCTCCTCATAGGATCTATTAAAATCGCAGCAATCTTTGGATCGTTAACGACGTAAACAGCCTTCATGCGCTTTGTTCTGCATCTAATCATTCAAAAATATATCTTTTATGATTATTGTATTCGTGCGATTAAATACGTTTATGCGATTCATTCTTTATATCGATTAACTGCGTCTAAATATTTCTAATTATTGAAATAGGTCAACAAATTATTTATAGACAGGAGCATAGTATCCTACCTAAACAGATTTAGACAATGAAAAATTTTGGACACTTATATATTAGCTGATTGCAGGATCGACTTAATATGAGGGAGATATACTGAAATCATCAAGCATAGCTTATCTATCTCTAATAGCCATCGCAAAAATAATATCTAGTAAATAGTATCTATTCTGCTCACGTTTCCCTAATGCCGTCTCAAGCATGTTTTGTAAGCAGGTCTAATAATTTGAATCAAGATTAACTTGCCCTAAAACAGCCTTCCAGGCGAATTAATAAATAATGAGTCATAATAAGAGGGGACCTCTTCATCATTAGCATCCTTTCCCTATCCCGCTAATACAGCCAAAACGATGTACACATTAGCCTTCAAACAAATGCTTCAAAATCAAATGAGACTCATGAGAACGTAGAATTGCTTCCCAGTTATAGAGCAATTTGATCCCAGCAGCGAAGTTGAATAGAGACAGTTGCTTGAGATTTTCTACTTTTTCAATTAATCTTTAGACCTAGCTCTCCTATTGACATGACAATATTATGAATAGATTGGCTATTACATTTGCCATCAGTTAAATTTCTCCAATTCGGTTGCTTAGCTAGCTTAAAATAAATATAAATACTATCCGCGTACAAGATTGCAGAACAGAACAATATGTCAATAGGGGAAACCCCGGACGCTGATAAGAGTGCTGCAAAAAAGGCAGCTACAACTATGACATTTCGTATAGATAAAGACATAATTCGGTTAATTAAGGAAAAAGCAGAACAAGATGGGATTACATTAAACACCCTTGTAAATCGCATTTTGAAAAGGTATTCGGAATGGGATATGTATATTGAAAACAGAGCAGGCATTATTCCGCTTACGAGACCTGTTGCGTTCGAATTATTCAAGAGACTGAGCAAAGAAGAAGTGATTAATTTAGCTTTAGAAGTGGGGATAAAAGCAGTCTATGATATTACTCTATTTATGAGAGGTGGAATAAATCGAGATTCATTTATTGACTGGTTCTTGTCCCGTATGAGGAATTCGTCAGCTTCCGTGGTTTCAAAAAATGTAAGCAGTGGTCTTAAAGCGTATGTGGTAAAACACGATATGGGAGAGAATTGGTCATTGTACCACAAGACAATTATGGAAGCCATTTTTTCAGACATTTTACGTGAACCGATTCAGGTTAACATGACAGAATCAACGCTTACTCTAGAATTTGAGGAAGGTCAAAAGAAATCATATTTGGAAGTATAG